>JBFLZW010000085.1 GCA_040755755.1 bacterium
GAAGCAAGCAAAAAGTAAAAAAGCACAAGGAGGAACTTATTTTACTTTTACTTTTCAATGATATCCTCTGCGTCTCAGCGTCTCTGCGGGAAAATTACTAATTCTTATGTAAGTGCCATTCTAACTAAAGGGTGTATTGTGTTATCGATATGATCGAAAGAAGCTGTCAGTTATCAATTTTCACTTTTTTGCTGACCACTGGCCACTGATCACTGACCACTCCAAAAAAATGGCAGCCTCCTGTTTCTTCCTCCTTAAATTATCCCCTCCTCCCCTTTTTGTCTGAAAAGGGGAGGAGGGTTTTTTAAGGAAGGTGACCAAAGGGAATGATGAGCTTTTATCCCCCCAAACTATCAATCATTCTCACCTTGGTCGAAACAGGAAGGCTGCCCTAAGTACTCTTTAAACAGGCAGAGCGCATCCTGAGGAGTGACACTGCCATCCTGGTTTACGTCAGCGCACCGGTGGCATGTCTCGATACCGAGATAGCACTTGAAGGCCATCAGAGCATCCAGGGGAGTGATGATTCCATCCCCGCTCAGATCGCCGTTACAGGCCGTTTCCTGCACCCGCCTGATGGTAATTCTGGCCGCTGCCGAAGCGGCATTGCCTGCCTTGTCAGTGGCCCTGAAGGTTACTGCCGTGTCCCCGGGGCCAAATAGAGGCGGTGCATTATGGGTAATCCTGCTGATCGAGCCATCGACTGCATCCACAGCCGTGGCCGCTTTCAGGAATTCCTGAATCTGCGGGCTGCTCACCGCCAATCCTTTTTCATCCCGTACCTCGATGACGACATCGGCTGGACAGCGGATAACCGGAGCCGTGCGGTCAAGAACGGTCAGAACAGCCGTACAGATGTCCCGGTATCCCTGGCCGTCCTGCACTCTGAAGGTCACGCTCGTCTGACCGGGAGGAAAAACCTCGCCAGGAGCGTCGCTGGTCACTGGAACCTCTCTTCCAGCGGCATCAATCGCCCTTGCTTCACCCAGCAGGGAGGCTATTTCCGGATTGCTGGCAGGTGTGCCCTGCGGACCGGTCTGCTCGACGATCCTGTTTCCAGGGCAGGTTATGGTTAATGGTGCTGGGGTTGCCGCCGACTGCCTGATGGCATAGAACCCAAAGGGAGTGCTCTGCCACCAGGTAGTTCCGGCCATAGCCTCGCTGGTCTGGGTGAAGAGGTAACCTTCGAACTTCTGATCGTCACCGCGCTGGTTGGGAGTGTCGGGAAAATCGATATAAAATAGTACCTTGTGATCAGGCCCCCATTCCCTGGGCAGAGGATAGGAACCTGTCCTTACATAACCATATACCGTATGCTCTTTGCCGTCCGAGCCGGTGCAGGTGCCTTCGATATTGGGTATGCTCTCGATGATGTCATCGATGCCTGCCCACAGCTTGAGCGTCCCTTTCCAGCCGTCATGCACCATGTCATAGGTTCCGAGAAAATTATTTTTGGATGAGGGGGCAAGGGTAAGACTGCCGGTTATTCCCTGGAATTGAAGGATGTCGGTCGATACAGGCTCGCGAAGGGAGTCCTCGGTCAGGAGCCCGGTCAGGGGCTTGACCGTGATCGGGAAGAGGGACACGGAGGAGGCGGCGATACTCAGTGTGGATTTCAGGGCGTAGAATCCAAACGGTGTACCCTGCCACCAGGTGACACCGGCTATGGCATCCCTGGTCCAGGTAAAGAGATAGCCCTCGAATTTCTGGTCGTCATCCTGCTGCCAGGTATCGGAAAAGTCGATGAAAAACCGGATCTTGTGGTCCGGCCCGAAGCTTTGCGGCAGGGAATAGGTCCAGGTCCGGACATAGCCATAAACCCGGTGAACTTTTGCGTCCGATCCGGTATAGGTGCCCTCGATATTGGGCGTATTCTCGATCGTGTCTCCCCATGTGGCCCACAGTTTCAGGGTCCCGTGCCAGCCGTCATGGACCATGTCATAGGTTCCCAGAAAATCCTGCCTCTGGATCCTTGAGACTCCGCCGATCCTGAGCGAGGGATCCCCGAAGAGGTGAAACTTCCAGGGCTGGTGGAAATCAGCCACCTTGGTCCAGTCCGCGGGGTTTACCGTGGCCGGAGGCACATGGGTCTGGTAATACTTTCTGACCATGTAATTCCACATATCACCCAGGGTCCTGCACTGATATTTGTACGACTCGAAGAAGTACTTGTCCAGATCGCGGCTGAACGGCTGCGCCCCGGTGACACATCCGACATATCCGATCGCGCCGGTGTTATGCCTGACCAGAAAGCGCTCGGCCATGCTGTCGGGATTGTCAGCCTGCTGGATGCAGGCCGGTTGCGGAGGCACGCTGGAGAAAACCTCGCCGCTGCTGGTTCCCTGATGATGAGTCCCCGAAAGATCCGTATAAGGACCATAGGGCGGCTGCGTGGTGAATTGAGCGGTGTCGCAGGCACCGGCAAAGATAACGGGCAGCTTGTCGCTGTTGGTAAGGCTGGCGATATCGCTGGCGTCATAGCATCCTGACCAGCCGCTCGTATAGCCATGTCCCAGATAATTGACAAAGCCGACACCCTCATTCAGGGCAGCGTTGATATTGGCTGCATTCAGGGTCGATGTGGTCATGCAGGGATTACCCGCAGCATAGAGCTTCGTAAAACTGAACCCGCTCAGGGAATTATCGGCGATTTCCTCTTTCACCGTGCAGGCGTCGGAAACCCAGTCCGTTGTGGCCACGAGCAGGGCCTTCCTGAACCAGTCGGACCGATAAGCGTTCAACTCGTAATTCATGACCTTATTGACGTAGGTCGTAACCTCGGCCACGGTTTGTGCCGGAACCCTGCCCACGGCAAGGTCAGGATTTAAATCCACCTGATCGACATTCAGGGTGCCGGTTATGGTCTCGCCGTGAAGCTCGCCATAGTAGCCGTTGTTATTCTTATCCCAGGTATCGAAGCTTCCGTCAGACTTGTAAAGATCGGCGTAGTAGAAATCAGCCGAATAAAAGGCCCGGTCATAGGCTTCTTTCGTCCCCCGGTCATTCATGGTGTATCTGACCGGAAAGCGGTTGCAGTCCCCGACCAGCATCACGTATTTGATATCGCAATATCTCTGGTAGGCGGCAAGGCCCCTTTTGATCCGCTCCGCCTCATCCCGGCCTTCGCTGCCAAAGCCGTGATCCAGATTCTGCCAGCTTGAAATAACCGTGCTGATCTCGGTGTAATCCTTGTGCGCTTTCAATGGCTTCAGGGCATTACAGAAGTCCTCGTGAGCCAGGATCAGAAGATCGATCCGGGCTGTGGCCAGGACAACTTTTACCAGGTGAGAAAAATCATAATGGAAATTTTTCGGCAGCTCATCAGTAAAATCCGGGACCACTGAACTGGCCCGCACCCCGATTCCTGCCAGGCCATTTGGAAAGGCCTTGATTTCCGCCAGGCTGATGGCTATTTCCCATATCCGGTGCGAGGCCAAAGACCGCGGCGAGGGTCCAAAGCCGGCTTTAAACTGGGAAAAAGTGCTCGCCAGCCCGCCTGTCGCACCCGATCCTGCATAGTAACTCCGTCCGCAACTGCCGCCGTCTGCATAGGAGCCATACAATACATCAACCCCCGCCGTAATGGCCTGGTCGTTATTTACATCGAAGCTCAGCCAGAAGCAGTCCTTTGCATCCCCCTCGCTATCTCCGGTCAGGTCGAGCAGGAGGTAAAGATTGGCAGCATCGTTCAGACACAGCAAAGAGCCATGCCCCAGATTATACACTGCCGCACCATCCCATTCACCAGAGGAAACAAGACCATCGATTTTGGGCGATACCGAAGCAAAGACGCTGTGGATATTCGGCTGGTAGACCTGAACAGGCTGACCGGGTTGTATGGGCTGATAAACCCGATCGGGCTGACTGCTGAGATCAGTCGATAGATAGGAGAGGGAGGAAGCCGGTATCCGAACCTGAGCGTTTACCTTGGCGGGTGTGATTAACCCGGCTCCAAAAGCCGGTATAGATAGAATCATGGCCAGGGCCATATAAATAGAATACTTATTCTTAAAACTCATCCCTGTCCTCCCTCACCCTAACCTCATAGCTGATTTCCCGGTAAGCTCTCCCCCTGCCCCCATCCAAAATATCAATTGACTCCCCCCTACCCCTGGAAGGATATCAATTGACTTGAGAATGTTGTTTTTCTGGTTTACCTTATTGCATGTTCGATGCCAGAGGAAAATATCGGAGGGGATTTTCATACAACGAGGCTTTTATTTAATGATAAAAGTAAAAAAGAATTTATTAGCGTCTATTCGTGTGCATTCGCGGTTGATTACAGGAATTGAAAAAAAGTGTCCGGTAGCGAATAATATGGGGGTGAATAAAACCAATGGAGTCCTTTAACCACATCCTCTTCCGTGAGGGAAAAGGAAAAAGTCTCATTGTAATATTAACTTCAGACAATGATGTTTACGGGAGAAACCGGCTGCAAATCCGCCAGCCGTATACTGTGAGGCAAGCATGGCCATTGTCCCGGAGCGCAGTCACAGGCTTTAGGCTCTGTGTCCAGGAGTATCAGGAGGGTGATGTCAACGGTGTTATCATGTGTAACCATTGTTTACTTCTTTTACTTCCCACTTCCCACTGACCACTAATCACTGGCCACTGGCCACTAATCACTGACCACTCTTCACCTCCCGCTCTTCACCCCTTGAGCACCCGGTGCAGCACTTTACCCATCTCTCCTATGTCATACGGTTTGGCGACCACTCCCTGAAAGCCGTGCTCCTGATATTCGGACATGATGGGATCGTTGGAATATCCGCTCGAGACGATCGCTTTAATCTCAGGATCAATACTGCGAAGTTCCCGGATGGCTTCATCACCACCCATGCCGCCGGGTATTGTCAGATCCAGGATAACGGCATCGAAGGGATGTCCTGACACTTTTGCCTGCTCATACAGGGCGACAGCCTCACTGCCTTCCCTCGCCAGTGCGACGTCATAACCAAGATCAGCCAGCATATCGCCGACCATCTCACGGATGCTCGACTGATCGTCCATGAACAGGATTCTCCCTCCTTCCTGTCTGGGGGGGGAGAGCAATTCTTTCTCCACAACATGCTGGACGGCAAACAGCTCTTTCTCCGAAGCGGGAAGATAGACAGAAAAAGTGGTTCCGGCTCCAGGCCGTGATGTCACGGTAATATGGCCGCCATGCTTTTTGACTATCGAATAGGTAATAGCCAGTCCCAGGCCGTTTCCCTCCGCTTTGGTAGTAAAGAAGGGATCGAATACCCGGTGAAGATAGTGCTCCGGGATCCCGACTCCCTGGTCCTTCACCGATATCCTGATATATCTCCCTTCTTGCAGCGGCAGGCCGCTCTGTGCCTGCACCAGGACGTTTTCAGCCTCGATGGAGATAATCCCGCCCTTTGGCATGGCCTGATCCGCGTTAATAATCAGGTTATTGAGAACCTGGGTTATCTGTCCCTCATCAATCTCAGCCCACCACAGGTCTTCCGGCAGGGAGAGCTTGTATTCCACGTTGGAACCGCTCAGGGCAAAACCCACGGTATCCCTGATCAGCTCCGAGACAGGCATGGTCTTTTTAATCGGCACTCCACCCTTGGAAAAGGTAAGAAGCTGATGGGTCAGATGTTTTCCCTTCAGAGAGGCGTTTCTTGCTGCCTCCAGAATTTCAAACATCCTGATTTCATCAGGCTTCAAGCGCTTTTCCAAAAGGGACAAATTGCCGATGACCGCGGTCAGCAGGTTATTGAAGTCATGAGCGATTCCGCCAGCCAGGACGCCAAGGGATTCAAGCTTCTGGACCCTTATAAGCTCTTCCTCCATGCGCTTTCGCTCGGTGATGTCACGGATAATTGCTATGGTAGCAGGTCTGCCCTGATATTGGATAAGCCCAATGGAAATATCCACATCCTTATTCACTCCATCCTTGCCATAAATATTGGTTCCACAACTGGAGACAGTTTTCTCACTCGCCAGGCAGCAACACTTATCTCTTCTGTATTCAGCGATGATCTCTAAGGCGGGCTTGCCAATCAGCTCCTCAACAGTATAGCCGCTGATATCAGCCATTGCTTCATTGGCAAATTGAAAAACTCCATCCTGGATGACCGCCACGCCATCCTTTGCCTCCTCGACCAGGGTCGAGTACTTCATTTCCGATTCTCTGAGCTGCTCCAGGGCATTCGAAAGCTCAATCGTGGTACCCGAAAGCTCGGCAGTGCGCTCTCTCACCAGTTCCTCAAGGTGAAAGCGGTATTTTTCCAATTCTGCCTCAGCCAGCTTGCGGTCGGTGATGTCCTCTCCTGAGCTGAGGACAGCGATGATCTTTCCTGCCTCATCACGCAAGACAGTATTATGCCAGGAAATAATTCTTTCTTCCCCGCTCCTGGTCAGAACGGGATTTTCAAAATACTCAACAGGCTCGATTTTTCCTGACTTTATCTTTTCAAAAACAGCCAGTACTTCACCCCTCATTCTCTCAGGAATAAAGGTGTCGAACCAGTTCCGGCCAAGGATATCTTCCTCAGCGTATCCCAGAATTTTACATCCCTTTTTATTGATAAGCGAAACCTTTTGATCAGCGTCGATCACCACAATCATAACTCCCACTACGTCAAGGTATTGTTGAGCCCTGTCCCGCTCTTCCCGCAGTCTATCCTCCATGCGCTTTCGCTCGGTAATGTCTCCGAAATCCTCGACCATACCAATTACTTCACCGTCAGGCCGCCGGAAGGGAGTTGCGGTCACTATGGAAGGTATAATGAGACCATCGCGGCGCAATTTCTCAGCATCAAACTCGACACGCTCCTCACCGCCAAAGATTCTGGCCAAAGGGCAGTGGGAGGTATGACACTCGGAGCTGGGAAAAATATCATAACATTTTTTCCCTATCACTTCATCCCGTCTGAGACCCAGGAGGTTTAAAAATGTCCTGTTGATCTTCAGGATATTGAAATCCTTATCAATCATCCACATGGCGTCAGCAGCGGTATTGAATATCTGATCAAGCTCCGCAGAGGTAGCTTTGGCTGATTCCTCGCTCTGCTTCAAATTTCTGAACAGAACAGCATAAGGCCTCATCAGCCCGGTCTCGACAATGGCTTTATAGATGAGGTAATATGAGGCAGCCTCCAGGGAGTGACCGGCCAGATTGAACGAAAGCGCTGCATAGCCGGAAAAGGTAAAGGTCAGCTCGGAGCCGATGGTCAGAACGATGGAGGCAATCAGAAGCTGCAATCCATCCGGATCGAATGACGTGCGTTTCCGACTCAGAAGGGCAATGGAAGCCAGGAGAGCACAACAGATGCCAGCCTCACTGATGGTGTTGAACAGCGTCAGTCCGGCACCGTCAATGAAGCAGGCCGGGAAAATGCGGCCAGGGAAGATAGCGACCACAAGAAGCGAAGCAGTCAGGAAATAGCCTAAAAATACCAGCCTGTTTTTCAGCTTCCGGCCAATAAACAGGGGGGCAATTAATAAAGAGACGCTCTCGATATACCGGGCGGCGACCCGAAACTGAACCGCCAGGTTGAGGCTGATGCCCCGGAATACAACCGACTGGTAAACCAGGGTGTGAACCAGATCCATGCCGGCGACGAAGAGATAGGCAATGCCGACGAACAGAAAGTAATTGTTATCCTGAAACCGGCGCGAGCTCCAGGCGAACATGAAAATCCCGCTTGCTACGATCATACCGAATATCTCAACCAGGATGTGAGAAGGAAAACCCGCAACGGCGCTCAGCGAGTGAAAACCCTGAAAAAGGCTTGCTGTCAGATACAGCCCGGCTGAGATCAAGACAACAGCAAATAGAAGCGGAAGCCTGGAGAAGATTTGATTTTTACCGAAGATCGGATTACCCCTCCATCGCGTTTTCCAAGGGATTTCTCTTTTCATCTTTGTATCTTCTTGTTCATCCTTGGCCAACAGGATAAATTCACCTTAATTAGGCCAATCCCGGTATAAATATCTAAAATTGATTTATAAACAATATCTTACGATATAATTATACGCCTGTATGGTCAAAAGGAAAAGGTGAAAAATGATACTTGGAAAGGCCTATGCAAGCAGACTTTTTTCCATTATAATTGGGAGCTTACGAAAAGTGGGAGCCTCAAGGGAGTGAACAGCCGAAGAGAATAACAGATAACCATATTTATTACCAGTTATTACCAGGGATCGAGGAGGAAAGAGCATGGGTAATTCCGGGGTCTGTCCCGCGCCGACTCTGAAGGCGGGTGAAAAATTGCATGGATTTACGGTGATACGGGTGCAGGAGATAGCCGACATTCGGGTTACGGCCTATGAGGCGAGGCATGACCGGACCGGCGCCCGTGTTTTACATCTGCACAGCGATGATCGGGAAAACCTTTTTTCCATCGGATTTCGAACCACACCGACCGATTCCACAGGGCTTCCCCATATCCTTGAGCATTCCGTTCTGGCCGGTTCCGAGAGATATCCGGTCAAGGATGCCTTTAACGAACTGGCCAAGGGGTCATTGAAAACCTTCATCAATGCCTTCACCTATCCGGATAAAACCGTCTATCCTGTGGCCAGCCAGGTCAAGGCGGATTTTTACAATCTGGCCAGGGTGTACCTGGACCTGGTTCTGAGGCCCCGGCTCTCGGAGCACACCCTTCAGCAGGAAGGATATCACTATGCGCCTGAGAATCCGTCCGATCCGGACAGTCCCCTGACTATCTCCGGCATTGTCTATAACGAAATGAAAGGCCTCTATTCCTCCCCGGATTCGCTGCAAAGCAAATTCCTGCTGGAAGGACTGTATCCGGACAGCACTTACGGCTATGACGCCGGTGGGGACCCGGATGAAATTCCCAGTCTTACCTACGAGCAGTTCAGGAATTTTCACCGGGCCTATTATTCTCCTTCCAATGCCTGGATATTTCTTTACGGCAACCTGACTACGGAGGAACATCTGCAATTTCTCGAAGAGATGCTGGCCGGGTTTGACCGGGTCGAAGTCGATTCCCGGATCAAGGACCAGCCGCAATGGCCGGGGATGCGCCGTATCCATAACCGGTATCCGGTCAGCAGGGAGGAGCCGCTCGAGCGCAAAAGCATGGTTGACCTGGCCTGGATAGCCGGTGACAGCCGCGATCCGCAGGAGATACTGCTCCTTCAGATTGCCGCTATTGCCCTGGTGGGAAGTGCCGGGGCCCCTTTGCGCAAGGCATTGATCGATTCAGGGCTCGGCGAAGATCTTTCCCCTGCTACCGGCCTTGAGAGGGACCTGAAGCAGGTACCCTTCATCGTCGGCCTGCGGGGCACGGATATTGACAAGGCAGACCAGATCGAGCAATTGACCTTTGACACGATGAAAAAAATCGTCAAAGAGGGCTTCGATCCTCAATTAATTCACGGTGCCCTGCATCAGGTCGAGTTCCACGGCAAGGAGATTGCCCGCACTGCCATGCCCTATGGCATCACCCTGATGGGCCGGGCTTATCATACCTGGCTGTATGAGGCAGACCCCCTGGCCGGATTGCAGTTTTCCACGCTGATCGAGCAAATCAGACAAAAGTGGCAGCAGCAGCCCAACCTGTTCGAGCAGGTCATTTCCCGGCATATCCTGGAAAATCCTCACTGCCTGCGCTCTGACATGGAGCCGAGCCATACCTGTCAGGAGGAGAAAGAGGCTGCTTTTCGCCAAAAAATGGCCGGGTATAAGGCTTCGCTCTCCAGGGCACAACTGGAGGAAATCATCCGGAATGCGGAAAACCTGCGCCGGGAGCAGGCTGCCCCGGATTCCCCGCAGGCCCTGGCCTGCCTGCCCCGGCTGGAATTGAGCGACATTCCCCGGGAGATTGAAACCATTCCCACGGAAAAAACAGCCATTGCCGGTATCCCGGCCCTGGAGCATGAAATTTTCGCCAATGGCATCGTCTATCTCGATCTGGCCTTTGATGTTTCGGATATTCCCGATGATCTTCAGCCCTACCTGCCGCTTTTGGGCACTCTGACCCTGGGCATGGGAGCAGCAGGGAAAGGCTATGATCTTATGTCCTCTCAGATTGCCCTGAAGATCGGGGGCTTGAGCTGCACCCTGTCCGCCGGTCAGACCGTAGAAGGCGAAGAAACCTGGCAAAAGATGATTTTTCGGATGAAAATGCTTCACCGGAATATCCAGGATGCGGTTGAGCTTCTCGATAAACTTCTGACTCAGGGAGACCTTTCGGACCGGACCAGGATGCAGAACCTGCTGGCCGAAGAAAAAAACGAGATCATCTCCTCCGTGATCCCGCAGGGACATTCCTTTGCCCGGCGCACCGCTTCGTCCGGCCTTTCCCTGACCTATCACCGTGACGAGCAGTGGAACGGCCTGGCCCAGGTGCGGCTTCTGGTCGATCTGGCCGAGCGGTTTTCCCGGGAAGGTGAGAGCCTGAAGGAAAAACTGGCCCGGCTGCGGGAGCATATCTTTCGCCGGGGCAGGGTCACTCTGAATCTGACCGGTGATGCAGAGGGGCTGAACGAACTGCGGTCCGCTCTCGAGCGCCTTGTGCAGGACCTGCCTTCGGGAGGAGAGCCGGGAACAGCGGCGCACTTCCGGCTTGAAAGCTCCAAAGCCAGAGGGATCGCCATTCAGTCGCAGGTCTGCTATGTGGCCCAGGTTCTCCCGGCACCCCGCTACCTTTCCGGCCCGGCCCCTGCCCTGTCGGTACTTGCCCACGAGATGGCCAGCGGCCCCCTGTACAACCGCATCAGGGTGCAGGGCGGTGCCTATGGAGGACACTCCATCTACGACAGCATCAACGGCAACTTCGCTTTCCTCTCCTACCGGGACCCAAATCTCGAAGAGACCATCAAAGTCTACGGGGAAACGGTGGATGAGGTTTCATCAAAGGAAATTTCCTCCGAGGATTTGCGAAAGGCCATTATCAGCACCATTGCCTCCCTGGACAGGCCCATGGGACCGGGCACCAGAGGCTTTACGGCCATGATCTGGGATTTTACCGGCATCACCGACGAACATCGGAAAAAGTTCAGGGAAGAGGTGCTTGCCACCACTCCGGAATCACTGCGGCAGGCGGCAGCCGCCCACCTTCGCCCAAGTTTGAGCGATTCCGTCCTGGCTGTCTACGCTCCCGAAGACCGGCTGAAGCGGGCTGGGGAGGCATTGCAGCTAAAGCTGAATATTCAACCATTGCTGGAGAGAAAAAAGAGCGAAGAGTGAAGGGTCGGAGAATAGAAAGGTTGCCATAAGTACCCAAAAAATAAAGGATACCACAGAGACACAGAGACACAGAGAGCAGTAGGATCGCTATGATAAATGGTGGATAAATACACCTTGACAACAATAAACCAGACACAGAGAAAAACAGGGCAATATTATCTCTGGTTTCAGTGTGGTCCTCTGCATCGGGTGAACCTCCCTGTTCCTCCCTGCATCCCTCTGTGCCTCTGTGTCTCTGTGGTATCCTTTGTATTTCTTTGTATTTCTTTATATTAGCAAACGTAAGTTGAAAAATATCAAACTACCACGGGAGGATTTTTCGTATCGAGTGCTGTATGAAGAATATTTTTCATTGCAGGGATAAATTGAGCGATTAAATATTCTATTTGAGAAAGGATCCGTTCTGCACCTTCTAATTTCCCTTCTTTTCCCATGAATTCCAGGGATAGCGCCAACTCAATAACACTGGAAGCTTTAAAATATGATACCGTGCTTTTGAAGCTGTGAGCTGCCCTTTTCAGCTCTTTACCATCATTTTCCGAGATTGCCGTTCGTATTGCTTCTCTATAATCCGGGTACTTTTCTACAAACAAATTAAAGATCTCTTTGCACCAATCCAAATCACCATTGAATGACTCCAAAACAGCATTCAGATCAATACCTTCATCAAATTCTGAACCTCCCCCAAATTCTGAACCTCCCTCAAATTCTGGATTCTCTGCCAATCCATCTTTCATACTCTTTTTTTCAGGAATAACCTGATTGATAGCTTTCACCAATTCAGGGATTTTAACTGGCTTAGAGATATATCCGTCCATCCCGGCCTCAAGGCATTTTTCACAATCTCCCCTTAACGCATAAGCGGTCATAGCGATAATGGGAAGATGTATGCCGGAGGATTTTTCTTTTTCTCTGATGATCCTCGTTGCCTCAAATCCATCCATAATTGGCATTTGTATATCCAGTAATACCAGATCAATAGGATGTGTTTCGACTAAATCGAGGACTTTTTGTCCATTCTCTGCCAGAACCACTGAATGACCAAGATTATTCAATAACTTGAGAGCAAATTTTTGGTTGATGACATTATCTTCGGCGAGAAGTATCTTTAAGGGTTGGATTGAGCAATCTTCTTTTTGGATTGAGCAATCTTCTTTTATGGTGTGCCTGGTGATGAGTCGGGCATTATCCGATGTGCTATCCGATTCCCCGTGCGCTAATACACTCATGATGGTACTCAAGAGGTCAGATTGCTTAATCGGTTTTGAAAGATAGCCCGAGATACCCATTTTCCTACTGCGGGCACCGTCTCCTCTTTGACCGAAAGAGGTGAGCAGAATAATCTTGACATCGGATATGCGCCTATTATTTTTAATACATCGGCTTACTTCATATCCATCCATCTGCGGCATTTGCAGGTCCAGCAACAAGAGATGGTAAGGATGACCCTCTTGAGCCGCTTTCTCAAGCTCAATTAAGGCACTTTTCCCATCCTTCGCCTCTTGCGGTAGTAATCCCCAATAGGAAATCGTATCTCGCAGGATCTTCCTGTTAGTAGAGTTATCATCTGCAATCAGAACCCGTAACCCCTGTATTTCAACTGGTCTTGATATCCACGCTGGCGGTTTCTTTTGAGTTTGAAGACGGAATTGTGCGGTAAAATGAAATGTGCTGCCTTTGCCCAGTGCACTTTCTACCCAGATTTTACCCCCCATCATTTCAGATAACTTTTTAGAGATAGTCAGTCCTAATCCCGTTCCTCTATATTTTCTCGTAGAAGAGCCATCAACCTGACGGAAGCTTTCAAAAATAATCTCTAATTTATCTTCAGGAATACCAATACCGGTATCAGAAATGGTAAAATGAAGGACGATATATCCATTTTCCTCACTTTCAGATTCACATTTAATAGATATCTCACCGGCATCGGTGAACTTGATAGCATTACCTATTAAATTGACAATTATTTGACGTAACCTGCCCGGATCACCCACCAGAGCTGCGGGAATATCAGGATCGATATAAGAGGTAAGCTCCAATCCTTTGTTGAATGCTTTTAAGGCTAATATATCAACAGTTGATTCCAGGGTGGTTCTTATATCAAAACCGATCTCTTCCAAATCCAAATATCCGGCTTCTATCTTGGAAAAATCCAAAATATCGTTAATAACACTCAATAATGATTCAGATGAAGTATTAATCATTTGCAGGTATTCACGCTGCTCCCCGGTCAATTCAGTATCCAGGAGAAGCTCTGTCATGCCCATGATACCATTCATCGGTGTGCGAATTTCATGAGACATGTTAGCCAGGAATTCACTTTTCGCTTTGTTCGCTGCTTCCGCCTGGACCTTTGTTTTCCTGAGGGCTTCTTCTGTATTCTTTTGCTCGGTGATGTCCTGGATGATTCCTTTATAATGAGTGATCTTCCCTTCCCTATCCCTCACTATCAAGGTCCAATCATTGATTATCTTTACCTTACCATCCCTGGTCACTATTCTGTACGGCTTATGAACAAACTCTTCTCTTCCCTCTTCTGTACTGAAAGCCATTACCTCCTGCCCTACCCGTTCAAGATCATCGGGATAAATGCACTGTGCATAGCTTACCTTCCCGGAAATAAAATCTTCTGCCGTGTATCCGAATAACTTGATAACATTTTCCGAAACATACTCTACCGGCCAGCCTTCCGCGTTTTTCCAGGTGAAAGCCACTGCCGGGCTTCTCCTGATAATTGTATCAGCTTCTTTTATTTTCTCTTCTGCCTGTTTGCGGCTGGTGATATCACTATAACTTTTGATAATCCCCCGCAGCTTATTATTATCAGGGTCCCGATAGGGGACGGTAGTCACCAGGCAGGAAACCCTCTCCCCAGTGCTGAGTTTGCTGTCTACCTCACATTCACTCTTTTCCCTGCCGTTTTGGATGTGTATCATCGGACATTCAGGGGTATCATATTTCAGGCATCGCCATATTTCGTAGCACTTCCTGCCTAAAACGGTATCTCTTTCCATCTTGAAAAAAGAACAGAAGGTATCATTAACCCGAAGCATATTGTAATTTTTATCAATCAGGCATAAAGGAATTGCTGCATTGAATATTTGGTCAAGCTCTGCGATGGCAAGTCTGGCTGTTTCTTCCGCTCGTATCTTTTCGCTGATATCACGATCCAGGCCAATATAACCCCGGAATACTCCCTCCTTGTCAAAAAAGGGTACTCCACTGGTTTCGATGATAACCAGATGCCCATCTTTATGAAGATTGGCATTTTTAAGTTCCTTGAACGGTTTCTGTTGAGCAGCAAGTGGAGTGAAAATATCGGCAACACGTTTTGCCTCGTCAGGAGGCATAAAGTCAAAGGGTGTTTTCCCTAACACTTCTTCCTGACTATATCCAAGTATGCTTTGTATTTTGGGGCTGACGTATGTGTAAACAGTGTTTCTATCCACTTCCCATATCCAGTCGCTGGTGGTTTCAACTAAACTGCGGAACCGCTCCCTGCTTTCCCGCAGTTTGTCCTCCGCCAGCTTGCGCTCCAGATAGATTCCCAGCATTTCAGTGACCACCCGCAGAACTTGTACCTCCAGGCTAACCCAATTACGGCATTTCTCTGTATCATCAATTCTGATAAATCCTTTGAGTGTTCCATCTGGTGAGCAAAGTGGAGTACATAACAGGGAACGAATGGCCTGAGCCTGAATATTTTTTTTCTCAGCAGCAGCCTCAGGGGGAAGCTCATCAACATCCGGTATTACGATATTTTCACCGCGCTCAAGTTTTTTCATCCACCACGGGAATATATGTATATCGATATCCTGAAGGTGGTCACCTGCCTGAGGTTCTGTCTCCGGGGCGCACCATGTATGGGTATTATGCATCTTCATTCTGTTTTCTCGAAATTGGAAGATATAAGCTCTCTGAGCTGAAACGGCTTCCCCAATGATTTTTAAGATCTCACAAAGATCAACTTCTGTTGAAGAAATGAGTAATCTGGAGGCTTTTGCTATTGTCTCTTCACAGGTGAGACGATAGTGAATTTGCTCTTCGTTTTGTAGGGCTTTTAAGGCAGCAATTTCCTGGCGCAATACTTCAATTTCTTGGATGAGTTGCTCTTTTGTTTTCCCTTCACCTTCCATCTTGTGCACCATTAAAAAAGAGAGAGCTGTTGCGTTTTACATGGTAACTTGCTCAGGTTCAAAGGGGCAAAGGCTTCTTTGCCCCTTTGAAAAAGCCCATGTCCTCTTTGTAGAGTCACATAAGCCCTTATCTCTATATTCGGTGTTTGATTCCTGGTTCTTCAGAAATAATCGCTCAGGTGCAATGCAGCCGGACTACCCTTCCGAAGGTGCACCATAGCTGGCTGACCTGAGCTGGTGGGCTGGTCCGGTCTTGTTGTCATGGCGTGCTGTCTTGATGGCTTTTTGCCGGAGAATATCGTAGTAAATCATGATTCGCTGGACATACCGCACCGGCCTCATCCCGCTGCAATAACCATATTTGCTCTGCCGGTAGTAGCGGGGCTCCGCCAGGAGGGGGAGGGTTTTTTTGAGTGAGGACCACTGCCAGGGATCCAGGTTCAGCCGGCGGGCGAGTGCCTGGGCATCCAGAATATGGCTATACCCGATATTATAAGCAGCCAGGCTGATCAGCAGGCGGTCCTGTTCCTGAGCCTTGTGGCAGAGGTTATAGAGATACCGGAGATATTTGACTCCGGCAATGATGTTCTGCTGAGGATCGAGGCGGTCCTCGATGCCCATCTCCCTGGCTGTGGCGGATGTGAGCTGCATGAGACCCAGTACGTTATTCGGGTCCAGTGTCTCAGGCTCGAAGTGTGATTCCTGATACATCATGGCGGCAATCAGGCGCCAGTCGAACTGGTATTTCCGGGATATCTCCTCGATCATGCTTCGATATTTGGGCAGCCTGGTCTTGAGCCTCTGATGGTATTTTTTGATGTCCAGGTAATCGAAGACTTCGATATCCGAATAATATTGAGCATAGATATCATAAAAGGTGCCGTTTTCCCGGATGGTCTCGAAAAAGCGGTTGATTTCCTCCAGCAGGTCCGTCTCCCCCCTGGGGACTGCCCAGGTCAGGGATTGAGCATCCTCAATGGGAAATCCGATCTGGATATCGGGATAGTATCGCCGGCTGAGAAGGGCAATGGTTGAGTCGGCTATGGTGATGTCGATTTTCTTCTGGGCTACTCTGCGGATCAGCTCTTCAACCGTAGCATCTTCGTGGACCTCGATGGTAAATCGTATCCCTGCCTGCCACAGCTTATTAAGGCACTCTTCGGAAAGGCTCCCCTTGCGGATATGAATGGTCCTTCCATCCAGGTCATTGATCGTCCTGATGCTGCGGTTATTTTTATGGAATATAACATGCCGCTGGATTGTTAAATAACCATTTGAAAAATCAACCAGTTCCTGATGGGAGGCTGAGGGAGTCAATTTAGCTGCCAAAAAATGGGTTTTCCCCATGCTTCGCACCATCTCATCCCAGCTTCTGACAATCTGTATCCGCAGCTCCACTCCGAGAAATCTCGCAAAGGCCCTGGCCAGCTCATATTCGAACCCTGCAGGCTTCCCCCGGTACTCATAATAACAAAAGCCATTGCTTTGGGTAACGAGAGTTATGGCACCTGTTCTTTTGATCCTCGTCAGGGCGCTCTCACGATTCTCCTGCCGGAGCCCGCGGGCGGGCTCAGGCTCATGGCTGCACGAGGTCATACCAGTCAGAAGCAAAAGCACGCTGACTGCCATCACCAGCCATCGGGGGATTCTCCCCGGATATCCTTTTTTAATCATGGTCACCGTTTTGCGTCAAAAAAAGATGGGTCAAAATATATACTATAAACGGCTTAGAACTGAACTTTTCCAGAGGAGCCAGGCTCCTGGCTCCTGACTTCTGGCTCCTGAGCAAAAAGTTCAATATTCACCCGTTCGTAGTATAATTTCTGTCCGCACAACCTGCCATTCCATACCGGGTCCTTCCCGGCGATTATTGACTGGTATTTGCCGTCTGGCAATCTCTTTTTTCGGCTGTTTCACCTCAAAGCAATTGAAATCAAACAGGGAAGTCAAGAAATCAGCTCGCGCTTTCGATTTTGGGCTGTCGAGGAATCACCTGAGGAATGCGTTCGCTAAATCGTACGTAACCGTAAGATTATGAGAGCGTTTCCTAAGATCAATTTAGTGGGAAGTATTTTTGAATTATTTATTGTTCATTGATAATATCACAGGAAGGCAGGGCTGGTCAAGCCCTTTTATGCGGGACAGCGATTCAGAGAGTGCCAATTTAGCAAAGGTCACCTTTTTTATTAGGACGCACCTAATCCTTTGGAATTTAGACTCAAGCCTCTTAAGTCTAAAGTGGTAGCTAACAGTTTGTCGAAGAGAAAAA
>JBFLZW010000086.1 GCA_040755755.1 bacterium
ATTGTGATCAACTCAATGCTCATCCTAAACCAATACACTGGACTTATACGAAAGAAAAGTTCCTGCTCCAATTTGCTCCACCAGGCCCAAAACAACTGGCCGCGTAATTATGGCGACGTGTACTAAGCCTTTATTCTTTGGTATTAAAATAATCAGCAGCATAATGAAAGGTAGAAGACCTCTCTTTATTCTAGCCGGTAATGGCCCCTATGACAACCGAGGCTGTGAGGCGATTGTACGGGGAACGGCTGAAATTTTACGGCTCCACTTCGATAATCCGCAATTCATAGCTGTGAGTAATTACCTGGCGAGCCTTCAATTCGAGGAGCAGCAACAAGCTGAAACTGATAAAGCGATAATTCATGAAAAGATCGTGAAAGCCAGGAAAAGGTTTGAGCCTGTCTGGTTTTTAGAGACTTTTTTACGATTTTTATATCCTACGGGAAGATGTTATTTCAGATACCAGAAGATGCTGCCTTATCTGAAAACAGCCGTGGCTGTTTTATCGGTCGGTGGGGATAATTATTCTCTGGATTATGGGATACCAAAGCTTTTTACGGAGCTTGATGATCTTGTTTTGGCAAAGAGGAAGCCAATAATTATTTGGGGAGCTTCAGTCGGGCCATTTGATAAAATTCCGGGATATGAAAGGTACATGGTAAAGCATCTGAAGAAGGTAACAGCGATATTTGCAAGGGAATCCGCAACAGTTGACTATTTGGCCGAGCAGGGGATTACCAAAAATGTTTACCGGGTGGCGGACCCTGCTTTTCTCTTGAAACCTGGAAAACCTCCACAAGAAAAGTTCAACAGAGATATCCCAAAAGAAGCGATCGGGATTAATTTAAGCCCGCTTATGGCAAAATATGTAACCAATGGGAGCATCAGAGAATGGGTTGATCGCGCTGCCAAGATAGTTAAGCATATATCAGAAAAGACTAAAAGACCTCTCTTCTTAATTTACCATGTAACAAGCGTACACAGTAATGATTATGGATTTTTACAGGATGTTTTAGCTGCTTTAGGGAACAAAAATGACCTGGTTCAACTCATGCCACCTGGCTTAAGGGCAGCAGAATTAAAGTGGTTAATAGGGAAAATGTCTGTTTTTGCCGGTGCAAGGACACATGCAACTATTGCGGCCATTTCTTCTTCTGTACCAACGCTGAGCTTTTCCTATAGCCTTAAAGCAAAAGGCATAAACCGGGATATCTTTGGACATGAAAATTTTTGTTTGGAAGCACATCGATTACGACCTGAGATTATTAGTGAGAAGATAGAAGAAGTAATCCAAAATTCAGAGGAAATAAAAAAGAAAATTAATTCGGTGCTGCCAGAAGTTATAGACCTGGCTCTGAATGCAGGAAAATATTTACAAGGAATTCTCAATAACAATGAAGCATAAGCTTTCCTGTGGATTTGAAAAAAAGACATGTCAACATACATATTGTTTTTTATAAACCATGCCAAAAGTCTCTACAGTCATTCCCCTTTATAACAAAGCTCCGCACATCCAACGGGCGTTAGAGTCGGTTTTAATTCAGACATATCAAGACGTTGAAGTTGTCGTTATCGATGATGGGTCCACGGATGGTGGAGCAGAAATTGTAAAAAGCATTTCTGATTCGCGCATCAGGCTGATTCAACAGAAAAATGCTGGTGTTTCTGTAGCAAGGAATAGAGGCATTCAGGAAGCGCAGGCTGGTCTGATTGCCTTTTTGGATGCAGATGATGCCTGGAAGCCGAAATTTTTAGAAACAATCCTCAGATTGAGGAATCGGTTCCCTGAAGCAGGTATTTATGCCACTGCCTATGAATTTCATGAGCCAAATGGTAAAACTGTTCAACCCCGCTATAAAGCAATCCCTCCCGCACCCTGGGAGGGCTTAATTCCTAACTACTTCCGTGCCAGCCTTGGTATTCCGCCAGTATGGTCTTCTGCAGTTGCTGTCCCCCGGAGGATATTTAAGGAAGCAGGGTATTTTCCGGCAGGCGAACGTTTGGGAGAGGACGGCGATATGTGGTTACGTATCGCTGTTAAATATCCTGTTGCCTTTAGTTGGCAGATTGGGGCCACCTATTTTCGAAATGCAAGTAACAGGGCATGCAATAAGTATCTTATGCAGTCTGAATATCGATTGGTGAAGACCGCAAAGGAATTGATCAGGAAAAATGAAGTGCCTGCATTTATGCTTCCTGATCTGCAAGAATACATAGCCATGTATGTACTCTTAGCTGCGGCACAATGTGTTTTGGCAGGTAAGCCTCAAAAGGCCCGTCAGATGCTGGAAGATTGCACAACTAAATGTTTCTGTACACAAAAACTATGGTGGCGTTTTTGGGCCAGCATACCTGTTCCAATAACTCACTTTGCCTGGAACGTGAAAAGAACTTTGTTCAAATCGATACCGAAAACCATTGAGGGGCGCATCACTATTGGAAGGCTTACCAATTTTCTGGCAGCACTCTTTGTGCTGCAATAAGATAACCTAACAAACCATGAACAAGCCGATGTTTTTTAAGAACAAGGATAATAACTATAACCTCTTTGGCTTTCTCTTTCATCCGGAAGTGAAAAACAGTAATAACCGAAGAGGCGTTATATTTTGTGACTCGATCGGGAATGAAAAGTACTCAAGTCATAGAGTATTGGTTAATTTTGCCAGACTGCTTCAAGAAAATGGCTACATTGCATTTTTGTTTGATTATTACGGGAACGGTGATAGCGATGGAGATTTTGAGGATACAACACTTGATACGTATCTATCAGACATAAAAACAGCTATTGAATTCTTAACAGAAGAGACAAAAGCAGAGGAGATTTGCCTTCTCGGGTTAAGGGTAGGAGCTATTTTCGCCTCTCTGCTTGCTCGGGAAAAAGAAATAGTAAAGAATCTCATTTTATGGGCACCAATCATAAATGCCAGAAAGTATATTTACGACTCATTAAGATCAAACCTGAATATGCAGCTTACCATACATGGGAAGCTAAAGTTTAACCGAGATCAGTTAATAGAACAAATACAGAATGACGTCACCGTAGAGACAGATGGATATACAATATCCAAAGGCTTTTACCAGAGCCTATTGCCGATTAACCTGAATACAATCGATAAGCCGTTTACTACAAAAACTCTCGTAATAGAGTTGTCGAGAAATAGTAATACGGTAAATACAGAATTCAATATGCTTTTTAAAGATAACAACCAATGCTTACGGATGGTAATAGCAGAAGATATTTTCTGGACAATAAAGGGAACCAATCAAAGATATATAACCAGGCAAAAGGTTCTTTTTGGAAAAACACTGAGCTGGTTAGGCTAGGGTAATAGAGTGGAAGAGCCGGTAATTTTTAAGAATAAAAATAATCAAGAGCTGTATGGGATAGCTCACATCCCGTCTGAGAATGAATCCAGGAAAAAGATCGGAATTATTTTTCTCAACCCTGGTCCTGGATATAGAACTGGTCATAACAGGCTCTATGTTATCCTGGCAAGGAAACTGTCCCAAAAGGGCTTCTATTGTCTGCGCTTTGATCCTGCCGGCCTTGGAGAGAGTGAAGGTGAGGTGGAAGAGGCCATGCTTTTTGATCTGTTTACCTCAATAAACCAGGGCCGGTTTGTTCACGATACAATTGAGGCCGCCAATTTTTTTATTGAAAAGTATGAGTTAAGAGAGCTTATTTTAACTGGTTTATGTGGTGGAGCAATGACCGCTTTACTCGCTGCACCTCATTGTCAGAAAGTCAGTTCTCTTATACTCATGGGGTTCCCGGTATTATTCAGCTCTCTTGATATAGGAAGCGGCACTCAGCATGCTGTATATGCACGACGCACATTGAGAAACTGCCGTGCGTGGATCGCGAATTTCAATGTAATAAGTTTGGATTCATACAGGGGTTTGATCAGGAAGATTAAGGCTTATGGATTATATGAACTGGCGGCTCTGTTACCGAAAGCCCTGCTTCGGACATTGAAGAAAGACAGCCACGATTTTCACCCGCATTTTAATAAATTATTCATGGATGTTCTTGAAAGTGTCAGTAGAGATATTAAGATAGGCTTTATCTTTGGCGAGCATGACAGATGGAGATTATTTTTTGAGGTGGAATTCGAGCAAAAAAAAATGTGTAGAAAATATGAAAAAAAATATTCTTATCGAAAGTTCATAATCAAGGAGGCAGACCATTTGCTTTCTTCGCAGACATGCCAAAAGGAATTGCTCGATGTTATTGAATATATAATGCATAGCAATAAACTTGATTTTCAATTTGAGGGTCACCGTTCTGCAAACGATTTCCACTTTGGAAATTTTCCAGGGAAAAGGGTGAAATTATGCGGAATAAAGCCCTGAGAAGAAAATTTTCAATATCGCATAAGGTTTTTCTGCCTATAGCATACATAAGTTTTGCGGTGATAGCAGTAATAGTTTTTGTCTCAGGCCTTTCTGATTTATTTTTTCTCCCTTCCATTATCATTGCTAATATCATAGTTATTTTCAATTGCGTTCGAGCTCAAAGAAGGACTCGATATGGCACATTTGCCAGTTTATCTGCTCTTGCTCCTCTTTTTTTCTACTTGTGTCATTTTTTGTACCAAACTGCCTTCCAGCTCGGTTTCGTTGAATATAACGAGTATGTAATATTTAACTTTCACTTGTATCGTGAGGCAACCGTGCTGGCATTGGCAGGTCTTTTTGCTTTAATGGCCGGTATTTATTTTAGTGAATGGTTATATAGTAACAGCATAAGAATTCCCTGTAAGAAAGACCAATCTTATGATGACGTAAAGTTCCACAAAGTAGCGGTCATTTCTTCGATTATTTTCTTTCTCATCCTCCTAGGAGAAATTTTTAGGATTGGTTTTGCAGATTTTGCAGCGTCGGGGTATGCTCGATCCGAGTTAACTGAAAAATTTTCAAGGATACTAACCAATGCGCAACGTTTTTTTATGTATAGTATTTTTGCCGCCTTTGCAAGTCTGCCCCGCAAGAAATGGAAAAGAGGCATTATACTTCCCGGTATTCTTGCTTTGCTTTTTTTCATGCTGCTGTCAGTATATGGCTATCGTGGGCATATAGGCGTCTTTTTATTGACATGTTACTGTGTATTCGCAATTCGAATACATCCACTGCCTCTGAAAATATTGACGGTTTTCTTTACTGCCATGATCATTAGCTGGTCTGTTATTCTTGCAGGCCGATCCATCGCAATTTCTGAGAGAGATTATTCAAGTATCATCAGCAGAGCTACAACCACTGACTCCATTATCGACACAGCAGTGAGAACACCTGGAATGATGATTACCATGGTAACGAGAACTATAAACCTATATCCCCATATCTTTCCCTATCTCTGGGGAAAGAGTTATCTGAATGGTATTTACTTTTTGATACCAAACCTGTCACTGGAAAAAAAAAGGTCTTCAACTTTATACAGATTTGATCTCGCAATGAGCGCGTATTATTTTGGTAGTGTATTTCGTTCAATAAGAGGAGTGGGTATGGGAGCAACCCCTCTTGCAGAGGCATATGCCAATTTTGGGATATTGGGTTTATCACTTTTATTTTTGGGGGGCTGGTTTGTAGGCAGGACGGAGCTGATTTCGGTTTCTTCAGGGAATTGCCTATTGCTGGCATTTCTCGGGATTAGCTCATATACCATATTGTGGTCAATGAGAAATGACTTTCTGACACTTCCCAGAGGAATCATATATGGCTATTTATTTTTAAAGCTGCTTTCATTTTCGGCCGCTTGTTGTAGCAATATCCGGGTGAGAACGACACAAGTATCGAGGAAAATAGTTGCTCAAAGGGATTATTCATGAAAGATATCCTGTTCTTACGCCAGGCTTATCAAAATTTTGGCGGGATAGAAGGGCAAATTCTCCTCATGGCCAGAGAATTTGCATCTCGTAAATTATTCAACCCTCTATTAGCTACTTCTCAGAGAGCTTCCCGGTTCGGGCAAGAATTTAAGGCACTTGGCTTTCCTGTTTATGAAGTTCCGATAGGCAGAGAAGACAAGCTCAATGAGGGAGTCAAGGCTATTGAACCCATCCTGAAAAAGCATACCATAGCATTAATTCAAAGTCACGCCTTTCGCGAAAGCCTTATTGGCAGAAAGGTTTGCAGGAAACATCCTGAAATTTCCCATGTACTGAGGGTTCACCTTTATATCGATTGCTCAGAGATTCCGAAATGGAGAAAGGCTACCTATCATATTTTAGATAAATTAACCTCAAGGTATGTAGATCGATATGTGTGTATTGACCGGGTTACCTTAAGGGAATTAACTGAAAATTCCTGGCTCCCATCAACTAAAACTCATCTGGTGACAGATGCGATTGAAAAGATAGGTGAGCCTGACTCGCTGGAATATAACTCCAATTTGCCTTTGCCTGCCCGAATTGCTATGGTGGCAAACTTTTTACCCCATAAGGGGCACGATGTCCTTATTAAGGCATTATCAATATTAAAGCTGAAAGGGTTGAAGGTTTACGCTCGTTTAATTGGTGGTGAATTAACCGGAAAAAGCCAGTCGAACCGTCCATCACTGGTGGCCAGTCTCAAGGAAAATGCCTCGGTATCAGGAGTTTTGGACCAGATAGAGTTTTACGGCTACACTCGAAGTGTTTATGATGCGGTAAAGGGATATCCTGTCATTGTGCTTCCTTCACGTATTGAAGGGATTCCTAATTGTATACTCGAAGCATTGACGCTGAAAAAACTCGTCATCGCTTCTCATGTTGGTGGTGTTCCCGAGATCATTCAAGACGGGATTAACGGTTTCCTTCATCCACCTCAAGACCCGAAGGCATTAGCGGATATTTTGGAGAGGGTATTCACTGCACCCGCAGAAAGATGGCATTCAATACGGGATGCAGGGTATAGGACATGGGAAAAAAATTTTTCCGTACAGCAGATGATAGATGGATTATCCAAAATTTATAAGGGAATAGGAGTCTTGGCATAATCAGCGACGCATATGGCCAACCTCATAGAAAGGCATATATCAGAAGCTCTTCGTCCTTTTCCTCGAATCCGAACCTTTACCAGGAAAAGCTATCAGGGTGCCATGTATTGCCTGGGAAAGGCAATATCTTTTCTCTATCAGGATCCCCCTAACCTTGTGCAGGCACGTGCTCTATCTGATAAAAGATATCATTGTTTTTTTGGCTACTACAATAACTGCCCATGGGATCATAGTGGAAGATATATCGTGTGTCTGAAGGTCCCTTTTGCTCACCGTATGCCAAAACCAGGAGAGCCAGCCGAAATATGCCGTATCGACCTTCATAGTCACAGCGGATTGGAAAAAATTGCGGAAACAAGAGCCTGGTGTTGGCAGCAGGGCTGCATGCTGCAATGGTTGGGAGATATTTCTCACCAATATATCATGTTCAATGATTTCCAGGATGGAAAATATGTAAGTGTTATCACAGATACCTGTGGGGCGATGAAAAAAATTTTGCCTTTACCTGTTTATGCAGTAACGAAAAATGGTCAGCAATCGCTCAGCATTAACTTTGCAAGACTTCACTATGGCGGTCCAGGATATGGATACGTTGCCAGGCCATTCACTGACAGCGATAAACCGGCTCCTGAACATGATGGCATATGGCACATGGACATCGAAACAGGAGAGCATAAGCTCATTATTTCCCTGGAGCAGGTGGTAAAAAGCTTTCGGGTGAAGAAGTTTGAAAATGCTTTTCATTATTTCAATCATCTGGAATTCAACCCGAGTGGAACACGTTTTGTATTTTTTCAGAGATGGTTTTATCGAGGGAAAGGCGATTCCAGAAGCCAGAACTTCACCCGGATGTTTACTGCCAACCCGGATGGCAGCGGTATTTATCTGCTCGCAGATCACGGGATGGTATCCCACTTTACCTGGCAGGATGATACCCGCTTACTGGCATGGTCCAAACATCCTTTGGCTGGGTGTTGCTATTACCTTTTTGAGGACAAAACAGAGAATGTCAGGATCGTTGGTGAAGGGATATTAACCGAGGACGGCCACCCCACATACTCACCTGATGGCAGATGGATTCTTACGGACACCTATCCAAATGACCGGCGCATGAGAACTTTGATACTCTTTGATTCCATAAATTCCAGACGGATTGAGCTCGGAAGATATTTTGCTCCTTTTGCATTTGATGGTCCGATCCGCTGTGACTTACATCCAAGATGGTCACGCGATGGGAAAACGGTGTGTTTTGATTCTGCTCATGAGGGAATGAGAGCAGTATATACGGCCAATGTTGAAGAGCTGGTTTCGCGACTTCCCAAAAAGCAGAGCGATTAAAAATTATTGAGGAAATCACAATGAGTAAGAATGATGTTGTAATTGTAGCCGAGTTAGATTGGGGAGGATTACATTGTCAGAGCCATGTAATAGCTCTCGGCTTCGCCAATAGAGGGCATAAAGTCTATTATATCAATAGGACATTGCAGCGATGGCCTCACATAAATCACCTCCTCAGACGATTGTGTCCAAAGAGATCGCGTTGGTATGTCAATACTTACCCTCAACCGCCGGAGAATTTGTATCCTTTTACCTTATGGCTTGGTCCGCCGGTCCGATGGTTGAGGCGGGCTAACAGGATATTGATAGAAAAAGCTCTCCACAAGTACCAAATTAAGGATCCTCTAGTGATTGTTTACTCCCCGACTTTCAATGCCATAGATATTATAGAGACATTAAGGCCCAAAAAAATTATCTATATTTGCTATCACAATTTTGATGCCGCCCCCTCCTATGTATTACCCGATATTCTTTTGTCCGAGAAGGAACTTATCAAAATTTCAGATGTTTTGTTTGCAGATTCGGCATTTCTGCAAGACCGTCTCAAGAAGATGGCTCCCGGCAAGCAGGTATTCAGGTCCATGCCGGGCGTATATTATGGATTATTCCATCAAGCGTTTCGCGGCGATGAAGCCAAGCAACGGAAGAACCTCTACTATTTTGGCTCGATAAAATATGATCTCGATTTTGGTTTGTATGAAGCAATGGCATCTCATATTCATACTGTGTTTATCGGAGTGGTGGACAGCGGTATGAGCACGAAGATCCCCTCAAATATAGAAGTTCGTCCGCCGGTTTCTAACAAGTATCTTCCGAATCTTTTGAAGGAAGCGGATATGTTGGGGCTTTTCTATAATGATTGCCCGTTTGTCCGGGGAATAATTCCAGCGAAGTTTTTCGAGTGCCTTGCTACTGGAAAACCAATCCTTGTTTCAGGATTACACGAAGCTAAACCTTATTTTGATGTTGTCTATAATGTTCAAGGATCAGAACAGAAAGCATTAGAGATAATAAAAAATTTACCTGATACTGAAACAGAATCTCGCTTGCGTAAGCGGGATGAAATTGCAAGGGATGCAGATTGGTCGAATCGCTTCGGATTTTTTATATCTCAGCTTGACCTTGACCAAGGGCGTGATGATAAGTTCCACACGGTTTAGTAACAGAAAGATATTAAGGAGCATAGTAGGGAATTTTTATGCCAGGGCCGTCAGCACTTCCCTTGGTTTCTTTTATCATTATCGCACGAAATGCCTCGCAGCATTTGCCGGACAGCTTATCTAATATTGCAGCACAGGATTATCCCAAAGATAGAATAGAGCTGCTTCTTGTTGATGGTTGTTCTCAAGATGGAAGTCGGCGCATTATGGAGGAGTTTGCTGCTGTTCATCCTGATTTAAGAGTAATCGTTTTGGATAACCCTGGCAGGATATTATCCTGCGGTTGGAATGTGGCCTTAGCTGAAGCCAAGGGTGATATTATTATCAGGGTCGATGCTCATAGCAAAATTCCGACAGACTTTATCAAGAGCAATGTTCACAGTATGTTAAAAGGTGAATGTATTGTAGGTGGGCCAGTAATTTCCAAGATGGCAAAAAGTTTATGGGAAAATCTGCTGGTTACAGCAGAAAGATCAAAATTCGGTGGTGCTGCTGCCGCCTTTAGGAATTCCGGCACTTCAAAACATGTTGATACACTTGCTTATGCTGCCTATAAACGGACTGTGTTTGAAAAAGTGGGCGGTTATGACGAGCGGCTGGTAAGGAATCAGGATAATGAGATTCATTACCGGATGAAGCAGGCGGGGTTCAAATTTTTCTTTGATCCGGCAATAAGATCCTTTCATATTCCTCGATCGAGCCTTTATGGCCTCTTGAGGCAAAAATATGGCAATGGCCTTTGGATAGGATTGGCAATGGGTATTCAACCCCGCTGTTTCGGGATGCGCCATTTTGCTCCTGCCCTTTTTGTTGGAGCAATGGTCCTCTTTTTTATGGTGGGAATACTACGGAGCTGGGTTCCTCTGGTTTTATTAAGCGTCTTATATAGCTTGGCAGCGGTCGTATTTACCGTTGAGGCGATAGCTCAATCCCCGTTATTGGTAAAACCATTCTGCTTACTGCTGCCGGTCATCTTTTTGTCCATGCATGGAGTTTATGGGATAGGGACAATGATCGGCTTCATAAGAGCGCCTTTTTTCATGTGGAAAAATCGGAACTACGAATTGCCCTGGCCGATCAAACCATCGGACAGGGTTACACCAATCAGAGGCAGAGGGTAACAATAAGAAAATCTTATGAGGTCATCACGGAGCCTGGCGTGGGAATTCGGAAAAATGGGCATTTATACTCTGAGAGTTGCTACTCATAATGACATTGATCAGGTTGCTGGCATCCATAAACAGCAATTTTCGACACATTTCCTTGGTAAATATTCAATTGATTTATTGAAGCAGTATTATGCGAGCTTTCTTGGCGAAAGCATCTTTTTCGTAGGTGAAAAATCCAGCCAAATAGATGGATTTGTCCTTGGCGGCGAGAGTAACAAATTGCAGCAGGCAAAAAACAGGTTTATTAAACATAATAAATACAGATGCATAATGGAAACGTTATTAATGCCGGAGATTTACTGCCAGGCTCTGAGCAGGATTTATTCAATAATTTCTGAAGTATCAGGCAACTACCTGAACAGGTCATCTGACTGTTCACCTAACTGTGCTGTTGGTAAAAGGATACGGTTACTTTCAATCGCTGTATGTCAGGAAGCTCAAGGGAGCGGTCTCGCAACACAGCTTGTACAGCTTTTTGAGCAAAGGATTAAGCTCGATAATGCTGCTCACGGCTATGGATTATCGGTAAAAATAGATAATCAAAGGGCCATAGGATTTTACAAAAAAATCGGCTTCACCCTAGAAGGTAGAAAGGGTAAATCAATTTATTTTACAAAAAATATTGAGTAGGATAATTCCCCTGCCTTCCCTACCGTATCCCTCTCCTGAAAATCCATATTTTTTGTTCAATAAGGAAACCAAGGAAACAGATCATGAATATTCCATTACTCAAAGATAACCAGCGTCTCCAGGTTAAGGCCATCGAAGAGGTTACATTTTTGCCCTTTGCCTTGCCTGACATCGGACCGGATGAAATCGCCGAGGTGGTCGATTCCCTGCGCTCCGGATGGATTACCACAGGGCCTAAGACCAAGCGTTTCGAGCAGGACTTTGCCGAATTCCTGGGGAATGGTGGAGAAGCAGTTGCGGTAAATTCAGGCACAGCGGGTCTGCATCTGGCTCTTGAGGCTATCGGCATCGGTATGGGTGATGAAGTTATCACCACACCTTATACTTTTACCGCCACGGCAGAAGTAATACGCTATTTGGGAGCCACGCCCGTTTTCGTTGACATTGATCCAGCCACTTTTAATATTGATCCGTCGCGGATCGAGAATGCCATTACCCTGCGCACCAAGGCTATTCTGCCGGTTCATTTTGCAGGGCTTTCCTGTGACATGGACGCTATCATAACTATTGCCCGGCGCTATGGGCTGAAAGTGGTGGAGGATGCGGCACATGCGCTGCCGACGGTATATAAGGGGAAGCTGATAGGGACACTGGAAAGTGACGCCACAATATACAGCTTTTACGCCAATAAGACCTTATCGACGGGCGAGGGGGGAATGATCGTAACCCGGCATCCTGAAATTGCCGAGCGCTGCCGGGTCATGCGCTTGCACGGAATCAGCCGCGATGCATTCGATCGCTACACCTCAACCACACCTGCCTGGTTTTATGAAGTGATCGCGCCAGGGTTTAAATATAATATGTCAGATCTGGCTGCCTCTTTGGGGATCCATCAATTAAGAAAAATCTGGCATTTTCATGAGAGAAGAAGGCAGTTAGCCGAACGGTATGATTCATATCTGGGCGATCTGCCGCTCAGGCTTCCGCCCCATCCTCCTGACACAGACCTTCATGCCTGGCATATTTATGTCATTCGGCTGGATGAATCGGCAAAAATAAGCCGTGAGGCATTCATCGGACAAATGGCCGCCAGGGGTATTGGTTGCAGTGTGCATTTCATCCCGCTTCATCTGCATCCCTATTGGAAAGATACGTATCGCCTGAAGCCTATGGATTTTCCCCATTCTCTTCTTTCCTATGAAAGAGCAGTGAGCCTGCCGCTTTTCACCAAAATGACGGACAAAGATCAGGACCGGGTCATTACCGCGGTTAGAGCATTATTAGCGTAATTGCACAGCAAGAGGTATTATCCATGAGGATCGGATGGATAGGTTTCCATATCGAGGGCAAGCCTGCCCTCCAGAGTCTCCTTGAGCAGGGCGTGCGGATAGAAGCTGTAATTACCTTGCGGCCGGAGCTGGCTGCCCGAAAAAGCGGGGCGATTGATTTTACCTCTTTGTGTCAACACCATCGCGTCCCTTTATATGAGGTTGCCAATATAAACGATGAAGCCTCGATTAAATTGTTGCGTGAGCTTGCTCTTGATTTGGCTTTTGTCATTGGATGGAGCCAAATCGTGCATGCTGAGGCACGTAACTCGGTAAAAATAGGAATGATTGGAGCACATGCATCTTTCCTGCCTCATAACCGTGGCAGTGCTCCGATAAACTGGGCATTGATCAAAGGAGAAAAGCAGACCGGAAATTCCTTAATCTGGCTCGCTGAAAATGTGGATGAGGGTGAGCTGATAGATCAGGCAGTTATTCCCATCACCCCGTATGATACCTGCGCTTCACTCTATCAGCGGGTCGCCGAGTCAAACAGGGAAATGATTCTTCGTATTCTTCCCAAACTGCTTGCTGGTGAGCGTCCCGGGATACCACAACCTCACAGTGAAGAGGCCATTTTACCCAGGCGTCATCCCAATGACGGGCTCATTGACTGGACCAGGGAAAGCAGTGAGGTATATAACCTGGTACGTGCTTTGACAAAGCCCTATCCTGGTGCATTTAGCTGGTTAGACGGTAAACGCTGGTTACTATGGCAATGTGCATTGCTGCCGGATTCTTCTTATTCTTATGGAAAACCCGGTGAAATAGTGGGGCAGACAGTTAGTCCCAGAGAAACTGCCTGTGGGCAGATGGTTGCCTGTGGAAAAGGTGCGGTGGTGATACTTGAGATCGAAGGAGATGACGGAGAGTCCCTGAGCGGCTGCTCTCTAAGTGACCAGCCATGGAAAGGGAAGGTGTGGGCAAATGAGTAACATGCGTGAAAAGAGAGTGCTGGTAATCGGTGCACATCCTGACGATGAGCTCTTGGGTTGCGGAGGGACACTTGCCCTGCACGCCAGAGCCGGCCACTATGTAGTGGCAGTCATTGCCTGTGAAGGAGAATCCCTCCGCTATGGGAAAGCAGGTGTTAGACAAAATACCCATATTCAGTGTGCATCTCAAAAGCTTGGCATCCAGGATCTTCACCTCCTGGGATTTTCAGACCAACGGTTAGATACTCTGACCTTAACCGATATCATAAGTCCTTTAGAGCAAATAATCCGGGAGAGACAACCCCATATTGTTTATTGTCAATTTGGCGGGGACATTAACCAGGACCATCAACTTCTCTTCAAGGCGGTATTGGTTGCCACTCGTCCGACTGAAAGGTATATTGAAGCCATTTACGCATTCGATACAGCCAGCAGCACAGAATGGGCCTATCCAAGAACATTTGTCCCGGATACATGGGTCGATATTTCATCCACTTTAGAAATCAAGCTGGAAGCAGCGAGCTGCTACACAAGCGAAATGCGCGAATATCCTCATCCTCGCTCGTTAAAGGCGCTACACTATAAAGCCAAAGCCTGGGGAAACCAGAGTTGTCTCGATGCAGCCGAAGTGTTTATGACCATTCGGAAATTATATCGCAATGGTCAGACGCCTTTTTGACATAATTTTATCTTGTATCGCATTGATCGTTTTCCTTCCAGTTCTTTGCATGGCAGCGATAGGAATCTGGCTGAGCAGCCCTGGCCCGATTTTTTATCGGGCCAGGCGTGTGGGCCGTAATAAAAAAATATTTACTATGTATAAGTTTCGTACCATGCACCGTGATCAGAGAATGTTCAAGAGCGTCATAACCGCGAAGAACGATCCGCGTATTTTTGCCTTTGGATCATGGCTGCGCCGATTGAAAATAGATGAGCTTCCTCAACTCATTAATATAGTAAAGGGAGAAATGTCAATCGTGGGACCAAGAGCGGAAGACCCTCGGATTGTACATACATACTATACTCAACAACAGATTGAAACGCTGCATGTCTTGCCTGGATTGGCAAGCCCTGGCAGCATATACAACTATACGCATGGTGAGCGGTTTATCGATAAAGATAATCCTGAAAAGTGTTACCTCGAAAAGCTTTTACCCATAAAATTAGCTCTCGATATCATCTATGTGCGCGAATCATCATTTTTCTACGATCTGGAAATCATCTTCCGGACTATTTGGACTATCCTGCTGATATCGTTTGGAAAACATTGCTTTCCAGACCCTCCTGAAATGAAAAAGGCCCGAAAGCTGATTAAGAATTAAGGCCAGGTCTTGAATAAATCCAAGAAAAATTTATTACTTCTCATACTTACGGATATGGTACTTCTTGCCATATCTCATGCTGGATCATATTTTCTTCGCTTTGATCTGAAGCTCCCTCCTGCACAGTATCTGGCAAGTCTAAAAAATACGCTCATACCCTTCATTTCATTCAAGATTTTTCTCTTCTATCGGTTCGATCTCTATCGTGGCATGTGGCGCTATACAGGTTTGAAGGACCTTGAGAATATTGTCAAAGCCTCTCTGTCCAGCTCGTTATCAATCGCTTTCCTCACCTTCATTATTACCGGATTTCATGGATTTGCCCGTTCCGTATTCCTCATCGACGGCCTTCTTACGGTTTTTCTTATCGGAGGGTGTCGGTTGGGAATCAGGCTGTACTTCTCGTATTTGAAAAAAGATGCCCTTCCCTGGAGCAGAAACGGGAGTGATTACAAAAGGAAAAAAAGGGTCCTGATTGTGGGAGCCGGTGATGCCGGAGAGAAGATCCTGCGGGAGATTAACGACAACAGGGATCTGATGCACTATGAGCCGGTGGGGTTCCTTGATGACAATCCCCGGAAGGTTCACCGGCACATTCATGGAATTAAGGTTCTGGACAGCATTAAGAACGTTGTCCCGGTAGCCCGTGACAAGAACCTTGACGAGATTATTATTGCCATTCCTTCCGCATCTGCAGAGGAAATGCGCCGTATTATCGATTTGTGCCAGCAGACAGGAGTAAACTGCAAGACCATCCCTGGTATCGGAGAGCTGATTAACGATAAAGTAAGCATATCGGCTATTCGGGATGTATCCTACTCGGATCTTCTTGGCAGGAGTCCGGTTAATCTGGATGTAGAGAGAATCGGCGCTTATTTGAAAGGTAAATGTGTCCTGGTGACCGGGGCCGGGGGATCGATCGGTTCTGAGTTTTGCCGCCAGGTGGCAAGCTTCAAGCCGAAAGTCATGGTCATGATGGACCGGGCGGAAAGCAGTCTGTACGATATCGAAATGGAGTTACGGCACCTGGACCCTCACCAGATTGTTGTTCCGGTTTTAGGTTCAGTGACCTGCCTGGATCATGTTAAGAGGGTATTCGGTCAATATCAGCCGGAGGTAGTTTTCCACGCTGCTGCTTACAAGCATGTTCCCATGATGGAGATCCATCCCTGGGAGGCGGTCTATAATAATATCCTGGGAACCAGGAACGTCCTGGATGCAGCGATGGAGGCGGGGGCTGAGAAATTTGTTCTGGTCTCTACGGACAAGGCAGTGCGGCCAACCAATGTCATGGGTGCCAGCAAAAGAGTTGCTGAGATTATCTTACAGCTTACGTATGAAGAATCCTTAAGGCTGACAGAGGTTCATGGGGAATCAGAATCACTGCTGACAAAGGTTATGGCTGTTCGCTTTGGAAACGTTATCGGGAGTGCAGGAAGCGTTATCCCTCTGTTTAAAAAACAAATCGCTCGTGGCGGTCCGGTAACTGTTACCCATCCGGAGGTTACCCGCTACTTTATGACTATCAGTGAGGCAGTCCAGCTTATTCTGCAGGCTGGAGCCATGGGTGAGAGCGGAGAGATTTATATTCTGAAGATGGGAAGGCCGGTCAGGATTCTGGATATGGCCAGAGATCTTATCCGGTTGTCCGGTTTTACACCGGATAAGGATATTCGTATCGAGATCACAGGGCTTCGGCCAGGCGAAAAACTCTATGAGGAACTGATCATTGAAGGCGAGGGGATTGTTCCCACTTCTCATGAGAAACTTATGGTCTTGAGATGCACTGACAGCAGGGGAAACGGAATGTCATGCAGTGAGCTCAGGGAGAAGATCGAAGAACTGCTCGCCCTGGCCCAAAGAAACGACCGGAGGGGAATACAGGCAAAATTACAGGAAATTGTGCCCGAATATCAGCCTCAAACCTTCAAGCGAGAGGTGCAATTTCAGTGTGAAAAGGTTGTTGATCTGGAGGATGATGATGAGATGGTGTTTGATGTCAAAGGGGCTGCTTTACCCAGGTAATTCGTAACCTGCTCAGAAACTTCACCCGGCAATGACTATCGAAGAGCAGATTATCTTAAGCTATGCTATCCCTCAGCTCGATCATGAGGATACCTGCCGCACGTACAGGGAAACGGCAGGATGGAAGAAGGTCAGTTGGGACCGGGTGCTGAAGCTGGCTCTCTTCCATGATGTGTTTCCATCAGTTTACCATCATCTGGAATATATCGGCTGGTCAGATATCCCGGCAGAGGTGGTTGCGAAATTCCGGAAAGAGTGGCGTCAGCATCTTGCCCGAAATATTATCTTATCCGATGAGCTGAATCGTATTCTTGGACTTTTTGCCGGAGAGAAGGTGAAAGCCATTCCCCTGAAAGGAGCTCTTCTGGCGGAATTGTTCTATCCGGATATGACGCTGCGGTCATTCAGTGATCTGGATATCTGGATCAGGCCGATGGATATCGAGATGGCAGGGGAGCTCCTTCAGCAGCTTGGCTATGAACAATATTTTCACCTCGATGGGAGTAAGGCGATAGAAAATGTTTGTGACATCTTATTCTATCGGTGCTTACGGGCAGGCCCCAGGATAAGTGTCGAGCTTCACCATCGACTGGTCAAAACGAGGGATTATCCGGCTATTCCTGAAGAGGAGTGGTGGCATCAGACTCAGGAGATATGGATTAATGGCCAGCGTTACTTTTCCCTTGCCCCTGACGATATGCTTATCTATCTGACGATAAAGATTCATGCTTCAGCCTACTGCTATCTCAAGCAATTTATCGACTTACATCAGCTCCTTACCCTCTGGGGCAGCAAACTGAATTGGGAGTGTATTTACCAGACTGCTGAAAAGACGGGCATGCTGAATAACCTTCTTTTTGTCCTTGTGACTCTGGAACATCTCTTCGCCCCGTATGGTATATCGATACCTCATGCAGGGAACAACCATTGGGTGAGATCAAGAATGGGACCCGTGCGTCTCCATTTTTTTGAACATATCTTCAACCGGCAAACGATCCTTCGCGGCCGGTACGGCCGCGATCTGCGGAAGGGGCTCTGCCTCCTCCTGAACGATCGGATGGCCGATTCGATTACCTCCTGTCTCAGAGTTCTTTTCCCTTCCTCCGGGGCGATCTGTGCCCGCTATCTTACCTTGCCCCGCTCCAAAAAATTTTACCTCTATTATTGCCTCAATCCCTTTTTAATCATTTACTGGCTGTTTCGAGGGTTGGTGGTCAAATCGACTGATGGACACGGGCTGGGAACCCTCCTCGGTCCGGTGAATCAGAAGTAATATTCTCTCCATTTCTCCCGCCCTCCCACTCCTCTGCTTTTCTCTGGCTTACCTCTGTGCCTCTGTGGTGGCCTTTGCCTTTGCTTTTTACTCGGTCTTCCCTCCTAAAAAGCCTTCTCCCGGAAGCTGTGGAGCGCTTTCATATAATTAGCCCGCTCGAAAGCAGCCGGATCTTCCACGGATTTCTGGCTCATACTCCCCTTGAGCTGACTGACAGAGGTATATTCTTTTCGCTCCATCCAGGTTTCCATGTCCCGGAGAACAGTGCCAAGGTGCGATATGCCATTGCGCAGCAGTGCCGAGCAGAGCATGGTTACATCCGCGCCTGCCAACAGCGCTTTTAAAGCATCTTCCGCTGTATGGATGCCGCTGCTAACAGCCAGGCTGCATGGAATCCGGCCAGAGAGAATTGCCACCCACCGCAAAGGCAGCCGCAGGGCATCGGAGGTACTCAAGGTTACCTGCGGCACCACCTCCAGGTTCTCCAGGTCAAAATCCGGCTGGTAAAACCGGTTGAAGAGCACCAGCCCATCTGCGCCAGCCTCGACCAGAGCCCTGGCCATAGCTGCCGTCGAGCTGAAGCAGGGATTCAATTTCATGGCCACCGGAATCCGGACCCTTTGTTTAACTTCCCGTAAAATATCCAGATACAGAGCTTCGATTCTGGTGCCCGGCAATTTCGGATTGGTAGCGATATAGTAGGCATTCAGCTCCAGAGCGTCTGCACCTGCCTCGGCGATCTTTTCAGCATACGTGAGCCATCCGCCGGTTGTAACTCCGTTCAGGCTGGCTATAACCGGGATATCCACTGCCTCTTTGACCTTCCCGATGTGCTCCAGGTATTCTTCCGGCCCAAGGTGATACTCTTTGGGTTCAGGAAAGTAGGAGAGGGCCTCGGGAAACCATTCGTAGTGGTAGCTGGTGTAGTAATTCAGCTCCAGGGTGTCATGGATAATTTGCTCCTCAAAGAGTGAGTGCAGAACAACAGCCGATGCTCCGGCATCCTCCAGGGCTTTAATCTTGCCGATATCCGCGCACAGGGGGGAAGAGGAAGGCACCAGAGGATTTTTCAAGGTTAATCCCAAATAACTGGTTGATAGATCCATGATTTTCAGTCCTTATAATATATTATAATATATTTATAATCCTCATTCAGAGTGATATTCGATCCGGGCCAGTTGCTCGTACAGAAAGAAGCGGTTCTTTACATCCTTCCGGGCCAGCTCCAGAAGCCGCCTGGCCTCCTCCGGTTTGCTCTTGGTCAGCATCTTATACCGGTTTTCCAGATAGATATACTCTTCCAGGGGAATTTTGGGCGGCTTGGAATCAAGGGTGAGGGGGTTCTTCCCCTCCTTGATCCGATCCGGGTTAAAGCGCAGCAGATTCCAGTGACCGCTGTCAACGGCTGCCTTCTGGTTGGTCAGGGCCAGGCTGGTATTGATTCCCTGCCCGATACAATGGCTGTAGGCAAGGATCAGGGACGGCCCTTCATACTGCTCGGCTTCGACCAGTGCCTTGACGGTTTGCTGGTCGTCAGCTCCAAAAGCCACCTTGGCTACGTAGATGTAGCCATAGGTCATGGCTATCATGGCCAGATCCTTTTTGGGCAGATACTTTCCTCCTGCGGCAAATTTGGCCACTGCGGCCCTGGGAGTTGCCTTGGACATCTGGCCGCCGGTATTCGAATAGACCTCGGTATCGAGGACCAGGACATTGATATTCCGGTTGGCGGAAAGAACATGATCCAGCCCATCGGAATCGATATCATACGCCCATCCATCGCCGCCGATGATCCAGACATCCTTTTTGACCAGATAGTCGGCCAGACTGGAAAGGTGCCGGACTTCCGGAGATTGCAGCAATTTCAGTTTATCCTTCAGCACCTTGACCCGCTCCCTCTGGTCGGCGATTTCCTGCTCGGTGTTTTGCGGTGCCTCCAGGATAGCCGACGCCAACTGGTCTCCCACCTTTCCGGCCAGGTGCTGCAATAATTTTCTGGCCTGTTGGGTATGCTTGTCAATGGCGAGGCGCAGGCCAAAACCAAACTCGGCATTATCCTCAAACAGGGGGTTGTTCCAGGCAGGTCCTCTGCCTTCCCGGTTCCTGGTCCAGGGGGTGGTGGGCAGATTTCCCCCGTATATCGATGAGCAGCCTGTGGCATTGCCGATGACCGCCCGGTCGCCGAACAATTGACTGATCAGCCGGATATACTGGGTTTCCCCACAACCGGAGCAGGCCCCGGAATACTCGAAAAGAGGTTGAAGGAATTGAGCGCCCTTGACCGTCGAAACATTCAGCCGGGTCCTGTCCGGGTCAGGGATACTGAGGAAAAATTCATAGTTTCGCTCTTCCTCCTCCCGCCTGGGTGGCTGCGGATAAAGATTGATGGCCCGCAGCCTGGTTTCTTTCTTGTTTTTGGCCGGGCAGGCCTGCACGCAGAGCCCGCAGCCCGTGCAGTCCTCCGGTGCCACCTGGACCGTGAATTTCATGCCGGGAAAATCCTTCCCCTTATAATCCGCCGACTTGAAGGTTTCCGGTGCTCCGACAAGGTTCCGGGGATCATAAACCTTGGTTCGAATCGTGGCATGGGGGCAGACAAAAGAGCAGCGGTTGCACTGGATGCAGACTTGCGGGTCCCAGATCGGAATCTCCAGGGCGATGTTTCGCTTCTCGTACCGGGTGGTGCCTGACGGGTAGGTCCCATCGGCGGGCATGGCACTGACCGGCAGATCATCGCCGCGGCCAGCTATCATTTTGGCGGTGACGTGGCGCACAAACTCAGGGGCATCTTTGGGAATCGACGGTCTTCTCTGCATACCCTCGGCGGATGTTCTTCGGACAGCGCTTTCCGGTCCGGGGGTTACCTCTTCCCCGGCCACGATTGACTGGCGGTCAAAGGTGCTGGTGACTTTGGCAGGCACCGGCACCTCATGGAGATTGGCCAGGGCATGATCCACTGCCTTGAAATTCATCTGGACAATCTGCTCACCCTTTTTGCCGTAGCTTTCCTGAATAGCCTCCTTGATCTTGGCTATGGCCTCATCCCGGGGGAGGACACCGGAAATGGCAAAGAAGCAGGTTTGCATAATGGTATTGATGCGGACTCCCAGTTGGGCCTCTTTGGCCACGGTAAAGGCATCGATGGTGTAAAGTTTCATCTTTTTATCGATGATCTGCTGCTGATCCGACCGGGGAAGGGTATCCCAGACCTTATCAGGTCCGGCAGGGCTATTCAGCAGAAAAGTGGCCCCCTGCGCAGCCGTGGACAGCATATCGTACCGTTCGAGAAATACCGGCTGGTGGCAGGCAATGAAATTGGCCTGCTGAATCAGGTAAGGAGAGTGGATCGGTTTTTTTCCGAACCGGAGATGGGAAATAGTCACCGAGCCCGCTTTTTTGGAATCATAGACAAAATACCCCTGGGCATAATTATCCGTTCCCTCGCCAATGATCTTGATGGAATTTTTGTTGGCTCCTACCGTGCCGTCAGCCCCAAGGCCATAGAAAATGGCCCGGATCGTATCCTCTTTCTCGATGGAAAAGGAAGGATCGTAATCAATGCTTGTCCGGGTGAGATCGTCATTGATACCGATGGTAAAACGGTTCTTGGGCCGCTCTTTCTTCATTTCCTGAAACAGGCCGTTAACCATGGCCGGAGTAAACTCTTTAGAGCCAATGCCGTATCGTCCGCCGATGATTCTTGGTTGAGAAGAAATCTGTGCTTCCTGGAGGGAGGCCACAACATCGAGGTAGAGCGGCTCGCCGATGCTGCCTGGCTCTTTTGTCCGGTCAAGCACAGCGATAACCTTCACGCTGGCTGGCAGGGCCTGGAGAAAATGTCCTGGTGAAAAGGGGCGATAGAGGTGCACTCTGATTATACCGACCTTTTCTCCCTGTGCAGCCAGGTACTCCACGGTTTCCTGGGCTGTATCGGCCCCTGATCCCATGATCACGATAACCCGTTCCGCATCGGGTGCGCCCGCATAATCAAACAGATGATACTGCCTGCCGGTCAGATCGGCGAAGCGGTCCATGGTTTTCTGGACAATATCGGGACAGGCCAGGTAGTAGGGGTTTGCGGCCTCACGGCTTTGAAAGTAGACATCGGGGTTCTGAGACGTTCCCCTGATGAAGGGATTGTCCGGTGAAAGCGCCCGGCTGCGGTGAGCCAGAACCAGATCATCGTTGATCATGGCCGAGATATCGTCCCGGCTGAGCTGCTCGATTTTATTCATTTCATGGGAGGTACGAAAGCCGTCGAAAAAGTGCAGAAAGGGAACTCTCGCCTCCAGGGTAGCGGCCTGGGCAATCAGGGCAAAATCCATGGCTTCCTGGACCGATCCGGCAGCCAGAAAGGCAAAGCCTGTAGCTCTGGCAGCCATGACATCGGTGTGATCGCCAAAAATGGACAATGCCTGACAGGCTATCGACCGGGCCGCTATATGGAATACGGTCGGAGTCAGCTCTCCGGCAATTTTAAACATATTGGGGATCATCAGGAGTAACCCCTGTGAAGCGGTAAAGGTAGTGCTCAGGGCACCGGCCTGCAAGGCTCCATGAATGGCAGCCGCAGCTCCTTTCTCGCTTTGCATTTCATTTACCAGCGGCACCGTCCCCCAGATGTTGGTTTGTCCCGCATTGGACCACTCGTCCGCCCACTCGGCCATGGGCGAAGAAGGGGTTATGGGATAGATTGCAATTACTTCATTTGTTTGATGAGCTACATAAGCCGCAGCCTCGTTGCCATCAATAGTTACCATTCGCCTGGCCATAATAGTTCTCCACTCTTACTCTACTCGAGAGATTTCAATATATTCAATATGTTCGATTTAAATCCACCACCCGCACGGCGTTATGACTACTCTTCGGCATATAATAGTTAATCTTTCGCCTCCGGGTCGGACCAAGAGAACATATTGTTTTATTTACGATAGATGTTCCAAAAATAGGTATTTTCATGCCTTAGAAGGCCATTTTGGGGGTCAAAATTACTACTGTAAGGAAGCTGCTGTGGTTCCCGGAGCTCATACCCAGCATTTGTCTCTCTCTCGCAGTGCGCCCAGCGGCCTTAATTCCAAGCTTTGCCTGTACATCTTCCACAAACTCCTTGCTGCCAACGGCGAGGCTGTCCGTCCATTTACTTTCCCGCGTTATCTGCCCGGCTGAGAGAGCATAGTCAACCTGGCTGCGATACAGCTCCTTCAGCTCATCCCTGCTTCCACAGTTGAGCAAACC
>JBFLZW010000087.1 GCA_040755755.1 bacterium
CTGGCATGATAATCACTCCTTTCAGACCTTTTTTGATACCTCTTCTCTGGTACCAAGGATATTTTACCATGTCCGAACCTCTTTTTGTTTTCTATGTGGTCGCGTATTTATGGCGATCTGTACTTAGGGGCGCACAGCCGTAGCCCCCTGCTGCAATTAAATTTCTGGAAATCTATAGCAGTGTGAGACAGGTAAGATCACTTCAGAGAAGGGAGGGAATGACCTTCTCGTGAGACATATATAATAGCCTGACCGTTATCTACATCATCAACATGAATAAACAATTCACCATTCCAGGGGATAATATCCTGCAATTTACCCAGTTCTTCTTCTTTATTAAGATCAACATTGAATTCTAGATCAACGCGGCAAAAAGTACTATGACAATCGAGATTGACTACTTTGAAATCTTTATTACTATCTCTTTCCTTTTTAGATAATTCTTTTTCCGCCCAATCCGACCATTCAGAATCGACCGGTTCGGCTTGAAGCTTCTCTTCCATCATGTCAATAATGGCTTGGGTTTCTGCCGCAACCTTTGCATCTTCCTGTTCAGGAGTCAGGACAACGTCGTCCTTATCCTCGTCAGATTTATTAACTGCTGCCGATTGTTGCTGGTTCGCCTTAAGATCGGATACTACTGATTCGAGTGCTTCCAATTTTTTCGAAAGATCCGATTGGGTTTGCTGCAGGTTACTCGTTTCCGTGAACTGTTTGTCGATAGCTTGCCTGCCGGAGGGTATCGTCGATTGAGAGCTTTCGGATTCTTCGTGTACCGTTAACGGTGATTTCGCTATTTCCGGGGTTGTTACTTGTGGGGTTGTGATTTGCTCCGGGATAACAATATGTTTTTCCCTCGTTGCCACGAATATCAGGATAGCGATTACAGCTAAGGAACAACCCAATCCCAGTTTGAATTTTAAAAAATTGACTTTTTTCAAAAATTTCTCTATCATTCAGGCATTAATCCTTAAATTATTTAGGTTGATAAGTCCTTGGAGTTACCCATGATCCGGGCATGGTTTCGTGAGACTTTATATTTCTTTAGATTTACGCCCTTTTGGTATGCACAGTGAAATATAGATACCCCGGCAGAGAATGCCGGGGATACTATACTTGCAGCTTTTAATCCTTGCAACTTTCAATCATATTCATTCACCTGATAGGTACATATTCCTGATCGATTATTGCTATAGACTGGTGGAATAGTAATACTATAGTAATAATGGGCATAAGTGCCGCCAGCTAGATCGGTGCCGATGGATAGCTGTTGAGGATTGCAGCTAGATCCCGTAGTTCTTCTCTCGGAAGAGCAATTCACAGTCCAAGAACAACCAGTACTATTCCGGTAAACGCTGCAGAGCCGAGCTGTAATGTCTTGACTATAATGCTGATCCACGGCTCTCACCCACCCGCTGTCTATGGAAGAAGAATCTTTTATACAGGGACAGTCCACTCTGAGTGAGGATGTTGAACTGGGATTCCATATTCCACTGTAACTCAACGCAGGTGCAGGTTGGGATTCGTTCCAGGGCACACACATCGAACCAGGATAATTCTTAGCATCATTTGCGGATGTTAATGACGGCATGGCAGCGCATAATAATACGAACAGTATTGCTAACATCAATGATTTTTGTTTCATTATATTGTCCTCCATGTAATTTTTAATGCCTACGAAAAATAGAAATATTTTTCTTAATTCTCAAATCTATAATAGATTCACTTCATCACCCTAAGTCTTATATATCCATCCTATCCCCCCTTTTAGTGACCGTTAGATGTTAATGTTAAAGCCAGGTCTCATCGTTTTAACCTGACCTTACACTTCCACTCCCCTTTGGGAACTCTGTTCTGTAATATCTTTATAAGCAAAAAATATGCCATTTTTATTATGAACATATATTTATATAATATATTATTTATATTTATTAGATATATATTGTTAAAATTAAATCTAATAATAAAATTGAATATTACTTATTTACATCAAGCCGAAAAATGTGAAAAATATGTAACAGTTATTGAAAAATTTTTCACACCATCTCCACCATCTCCCGCCGCTTTTTCTTGTTCCTGCCGCTTTTTCTTCCTATGGCACCACATACTTTCGGAGTAACTGACGCTGCAGTGGAGAGAGGATGAAAAAGTAACATACTGGTATAAACAGCACAATCGAGAGACCAGCCGTTACTAAAATGTTTATGTAGCTCGGCATGAGGTAGCTCCTTACAAAAAGCCAATATCCCCCAATAGGTATGATAGTCTTGATCGCTGTTACCAATAACGTATCAACAAAATATTCTTTCCACTTCAGGTCGATTACCCGGCAAACGTAGAGAGGTTGAAAGACCAACTTGGCAACTGCCAAGGGAATGAGTGTGCCCAGCGCAACACCATAAATTCCATAATATCTGACAAGTACAAGGCTTAATACGAGATTGACAATACCTTCACAACTGCTCAAAATTGCAAAGTAGCGATGTTTTGATATGCCGTAGAGCAATCCGACGCTTGGACTTTGAGCAAGAGCCAAGGCCATGGGAATACATAAAATGAGCAAAACAGAGTAGCTGTCATAGTAGCCTGCCCCCATCCATCGTTCGATAAAGACTCTCCCATACATAATCAGGCTGGTTCCCATAAAAACAGCCAAAATTACCCCCGCTTTTGAGGCCTCTAAAAATGCCTTTCTCATGGTCTGCATATCACCTTTACCCTCATACTGGCTGAAAACAGGGGCCATCATTCCAAGCGCACTTACCATAAATTGATAAAACAGGTCTATCAGCTTGGTAGCGATAAAATAGTGGGTCACGAGATTAACGCTCAAGAATCCGGCAATCACGAACTCATCGACCCTGAACCTCAGCAGGTCCGCAAGTTCCTGAATAAAGCTGAACATGCTGTATTGAAATAGGTCCTTGATTTTTCTCATGCTGACCAGGCCCAGGCTGAGCCTGAGCTGCCGGAATTCTCTTACCAACAGCCATAAATAGGCTATATCACCGATCAGTCCAACGATAAAAGTAATAACCGCCAGGGCCAAAATACCATTCCCGGCCTTGATGAAGTATACGATAAGGACAGTTCGCACCAGAAGTTTCAGAAGGTCCACACCGGCCAGCAGGTCATATCGCAGTTTCGAATGCAGAACACCCAGAAAACTCCGGGCTGGAAATCCTAAACCCAAACTGAGGCCTAAAATCGGAATAACTTTCCTGAATAAGACAATTTCACCCGGATCTTTCAGAAACCATGGACACAGCATAGCGAGCAGGAAAGATATTCCTAAAGCCACAATCCCGATCAGGCTGAACAGGGCAAGAGAGGTATTGAAAATGTAATTTATTTCCTCAAAATCATTCTGCCCATAAGCTCTCGATACGAATCTTGATACAGCGGAAGACAGCCCAAGATCAAGGACACCGTAATATCCCATGAATCTCCCGATCAGCACCCAGAAACCATGCTGCCTGTCCCCAAGGGCATGGACCAGAAAGGGCACCAGGAAAAATGAGACTCCAATGGTGCAAAAAAGCAGAGTTATCCTGACCAGGGAGCCGGAAATCAATTTTCTCACTATTGTTTTTGAATCCATGGAAATAGCAAAAGTTTTCTTGCCGGTTTTCGGTTACCTGCCGCTCAAATCTCGTGCTGCTTTTGGTAATAGTCACCATACCGATAGTAGCTGTAGTAGTAATAGCCATCTTTCTTTAAATCCAGCCGGTTCAGGACCGCACCAAAGATCCTGGCATCGATGCTGTCCAACTGCTGTTTGGCTTTCATAGCCACATTGCGGTTAACGCGGCCCACGAATACCACCATGATTACCCCATCGGCTAACGAAGCCAGGATGGAAGCGTCAGTTACCGAATTAATGGGGGGGGAATCCATGATAACATAGTCAAACCTTCCCTTGAGGATATGCATTAATGCTTTCATGCGCCTTGAACTCAGAAGCTCGGAAGGGTTTGAGGGCAGCGGACCTGAAGTCAATATCTTCATGTTCTCCAGGGGGCCGTTCTGAATAATGGAGAATATGCTTCTTTCCAGAAAGGGAATAGCCTGATTATCGACGATCTCATGCCACGAAGGAAAACTTTCGTCCAGGTAATTATGAGAACCCTGACCACTGTTTCCCCTTGGATACCCGTCTTTAAAGATAAAATATCCTTTTTCCAGGGTAAATATTCTTTTCATGACCGATGAGAAGTGAAGTGTCAGCGGACCTTTTATATCCTCAGCGGTTATCAGATTCATATTCAGGAGAATAGATCCGAGTTTCTCCTGGTAATGATCCTGCTGCTGCAAGGCCTTTCTCCTCTGCTCTTCGCTGATCCTGCGGCTGGCCACCAGGATAGCCCCTAACCTTTCCTCCTCCGGACGATCTTTCCATTGGGCTTCGATGAGCTCTCCTCCCTTGAAGGAAAGCTGGAAATTTTCCGAATGACCTGATACGATGCTCAATATCCCGCTTCTTCCCTGGATATTGACCAGATTGATAATATCAGCGAGGCTGTATTCCTCCAATGTCCCTTCATGAAGACTGGTGTTGAAAGAATCAACCAGGATATTGGTTAAGCCTTTGCTGTTCCGGTCCAGCCTAAATTTTTTATGCACTGAAGGTACCCGCAGGTCAGTATCGACCAGAAGGACCCGTGCACCTGCCTGAGACAGGGCAAGTGCCAGGTTGGCAGCCGTAGTTGATTTTCCTTCCTGAGGGATACTGCTGGTAATCAGGATAACCTTGCTCGGATTCTCACTATTTCCGGAATAGACGAGGTTGGTTCTCAGACTTCGGTAAGCTTCAGAAAAAGCCGAAGAGCAATGGCCGTCGGTGACAAAGGGGAATTCCCCCGGCTTCATTTTCCTTCGATTCGACCCCGCTCCCCTGCCAGTTTCAGTATTCTCAGGAATGATGCCTATCACGGGAAGCTGCAGGTAATACTGCACATCTTTTTCAGTCCTGATCTCCGTATCGACATGTTCCAGGAGAAATATCAAACCAAAGCCACCCATGAGCCCCAGAATAAAACAACCCAGAACAATAGTCAGTTTTTTCCGTGCACCCGAAGGGGATTCGGGTATCCGTGCAGGTTCGGTTATCCTGATATTACTTTTCTTCATGGTTTCATTTATTTTGGTTTCCTTGAACTTATTCAGCAGAACTTCATAGAGGGCCTTATTAGTTTCAACCTCGCGCTCAAGCATGGCGTAGGTAATCTCTACTTTATTGTCAGCCAGGGCTTCCTCTTCCAATTTGACCATGGCTGCCTGAAGGGTATCTTCCCGCGATTTGAGAACAGCATCCTGCAGGAGAAGACCTTGCAGGGACTTGTCCAGCGTACTGTTAAATTCCTTTTTGAGAATTTCAATCTTGCTGGTCGCATCCAGAACTTCCGGATGCTTGTCTTTATAATCGCGCTTCAGATTATCCAGGCGAATGCTCTCAACTGAAAGTTCTTTGCTCAAATCCATAAGGAGCGGATTATCGACGATATCCTTGCCCAGGATCCTGTCTTTTCTTCTATTGAGCAGAGTTTCCAGTTCCATGACTTTAGCCCTTATGCCCATCCTTTCCGTATGAGTTTTGATATAAGCGTCATTCAGTTCATGGACCTTTCCGGTGATAATATCCTGTCTTTCCTGAATGGAATAAATTTTGTTATTAGCTTTAAAATTGTAAAACTTTTTCTCGGCATCATCTATTTTTTGCTTCATCTCAGCGACCTGAACCGAGATCCAGTCGATAAACTCCTTGACCGACTTGTATCGTAAAGAGGTGTCATAATCGACATAGCTCCTGACGAGAGCGTTAGCTATGGCTGCTGCCCATGATGGACTTTCATCGCTTACCGTGATTGTAACCAGCCGGGTTTCCCGTATGGGCTTCACCTCGATTTTATCGGCCAGGGCTGACACCAGGGCAGCCATCTCACGGTCAGGTGCGGCCTGGATAAAATCCCGGGGGACGTCCTTATCCGCAAGGACCTTGCCCTCACAGCTTTCGCCTAATAAGCTCTTTATGCTCTGGATATTATCCCTGATAGCAGTCTTAAACTGCGAGAGAAAGCCATCCTTACCCATAAGTTCCTCCGCCTTTTTCTTCCGCTCCCGGTCTTGAAGTCCTAATCTGTTGATGACCTGTTCCAGGACCTGATAGCTGGTGATAATTTTCAGTTGGGTATTAAAGCTTAACTCTTCTGACAGGGCTGTCTCATAATAAAGATACTCCATGTTCTCTCCGGTTACCGGAGATCTGTTGACTTCCTTATCAATAATGATCTGACAATCAGCCTGATAGACAGGAACCATTGTCTGAACGAAGATAATTGCCGTCACAATGCTGATCAGGACACAGGCAATTAAAATCCATTTCCTCTTGCGGATGAGGTTCAGATAATCCAAAAGGTGAACTTCACTGGCTTGATCGATACCATTGAGAAGGTGTTCCTCAAGGTAATCATCTTTCGTTTGTTCCATATTCGGTTTGCCTTCCAAGAGAGAATTTCAGACTGAACCTGAGTAGTTACCCAGGATTACCAGAAAGATTCCGGTACATTCAACCTGTCGCCAGGTCTCAGCTTAAAGTCAGCAGCCTTGCCTCTTTTTATTTTATTGAGGTCTATCTTGTAAACTTTGTCTTCCCCATCGAGATTTCTGATTACCGTGGCCTTGTGAGGGGCTGCACGATCGGAGAAACCTCCGGCTATTATGCACAGGCTCAGGGCTGTCAAACCGTTTTGATATTCGTATGATCCGGGTTTTGCGAGACAGCCGGTAATATAAACCCGCTGTTCATTGATGTCAGAATCTTTCTGCGCCTCCACGATAATCAGGTCTCCTGAGGTTACCAGAAAGTCTTTGATAAGGTTGCCGTTTTTCGTAAGTTGATCAATATCTATGATAATTGAATCTTTTTTATCGAGTGTTCCGGGAATATCAATCCGGGCATCGTGCAGGGAATCAAGAGCATTATGAAAAAGCGCCACTCTCCTGCCAGCCTCTTCCGTTAATCCGCCAGCCTGAGCAATAATTTCAAGAAGCGTTGTTCTTCCTGTGAGCACATAAGCCCCCGGTGATTGAACCTCTCCCCAGACGATAACCTTCTGACTGTTATACTTTTCCATGCTTACATAAACCTTTGGATCGACCAAATAATCTTTGCCCAGCAAGTCCGTAATCTTCCGTTCTATCTCTTTAACTGTCAGGCCGGAAACCGGGACATCTCCTAACAGGGGAAAATTGATAATCCCATCGGGAGAGACAGGAAAGACTGCATCTATACCCGGTTTTCCCGCTACGCTGATCCTCAGGATATCCAGCGGGCCGACCTTGTAGGCGCTATCCATGGGTGAAGCATACAGGGTAGCTTGATGAAAATGGGTTAGATATATAAGGAATGATATGCAAAACGGCAGAATAATCTTTTTCATAGGCTTGGCTGTATCTATATTCTCATTTTAAAAGCTAAAGCTTCGCCCTCTCGATTTCAAGGATTTCTTCAAATCGATGAATAACTGCTTTCCCTCATACCAGGAGCATACCGTTGTCTGCTGAAAGAATTAATGATTAGGCGGGCTATAAATTTAAGACACTCACAGAGGCATACAGAGTAAGAGCCGTGACAGGTTAAACCATCGGCCTTTCCATCCCTCTCCAACCACCGGGATAAACCCTTGGCCAGATGTGACCGTTATTACCCGGGTTTCTTCACGATGCCTCAGAAGGACTCTCCTTTTAACCCTCTTTCAACTTCTTACTCCTGCTCTCTGTTGACAATAATTTTTTCACAAGCAATAAAACCGCTTTTTTAATTCTTTAATATGCTTGCAAGACTAATGCCAGCATAATATTATAATTATTGATCTATCTCATAGTTAATAATACTTTTTAATATATTTATATTTATTGTAGATATAACAGAAAATATAAAATATCGAACCTTAATCAGGAAACCGCCGGTCTTTTTTTTTATGTGCAAAATATTTACCTGGTATTAAATGCTTAAATAATCAATATAATATCAAGCTTATATGCAATTAATTTCATATTTAATCCACTCTCTCCGGATGAACTGATCAATGAGCCCCGTATCAGTAAACTGTTGAGCAACTCCTCCTGATTTAAAAAAATGGCAGCGAAACCTTGACTTTTTAAGTCCAAATTGCCGAAAAGGGAAAGTAAGGAATAGCCTGTTCATGGATAAAAACATCAAACAGTACGCAGCGATCAACCATCGGAAAACACTATCAGCGTAAAATACTATGTCTGCTGAAAGGCAAAATCCCGTCCAGACGTTAATCGCCGAATCCCTTGACGGGCAACTCCAGTCGATGGATAAGGGAAAACTCATTCAGACCGTAAAACAGCTTTCTCTGGAACTTGAACAGCAAAAAGGAATTATTCATTATCAGAGAAGTGAAATCCAAAGCCTGACTGACCGTCTTTTGAATGGAGAAAACCGGATGGGTTCCCGGCCTCAGCATGAGGATACCGGGGAAGAGGGAATGCTGCTGCCCCTCCTCGAAGCCATGGAAGATGGTTCCTCACGGAGGGTGGGCAGCAGGCTGCACCGGCTGCTGGCAGATGCCTTTTTGAACAGAAATTCAAAGCATTACTGCACAGTCAACACTTTTTTGGTCGGGCTGATCCTTTTTTCCGTACTCAGCGTTACTCTGGAATCCGTGCCCTCGATTGCAGAGCGATGGGGAGCCTTCTTCCACTGGTCGGAACTGATCATCGTGGGACTTTTCACCATCGAATACCTGATAAACATCTTTGTAGCTGATGATAAGCCCGGCTATATCTTCGGCGTCTGGGGATTGATCGACCTGGTAGCTATTCTTCCTTCCTATTTCCACCTGATGGATCTTCGGGGAATAAAACTGGCCAGGACTCTGCGGATTGTACGCTTCCTGCGGACAATCAGGATGATGCGGATTCTGAAACTCGCTAAAAATACTGCCAGCCAGTACAATCAGAGTGCCAGCCAGCGTATTAATACTTTAAAACTCGATCTCCAGATATATCTTACCGCCCTCTTCAGCGTAATTATTATTTTCAGTACCCTGATCTACTATGCGGAGCAGAACACTCCCGGCACATCCTTTAGCAGCATACCCGCAGCCATGTGGTGGTGCGTGGTCACCATCACCACGGTCGGATATGGAGATATGTACCCCTCCACCCTGGCCGGAAAGGTCATTGCTGCCGCAGCCATGATTGTGGGTCTGGCTCTGTTCGGCATTCTCATGAATGTCATTGGCAAGGCCATGATGACCTCTCTCTTTGGAACCGCGGACCTGGATTGATTTTTGGACTGATACGGACTGATACTCCTGGTAAAAATTGCGGCTTCCTTAAGACTTCTCGGAAAAAACGTATTCAGCCCGCTGAGCCGCCGATAAGAAAAGTAGTATACAGCCAGTCGGCAAATCCATTACCCGATTCAAATCCGTCTCAACCAGGATATTTGATCTATGTCGGCCAAAAAGAGAGCTTCTCTCCCTGAATCCATCGATCCCGGTGTCCAGCCCAAGGACCGGGAAGAGCTCATCAGGACCATCAGCCGCCTCTCTCAGGAAAATGAACGGCAAAAGGGAATAATCCACTATCAAAAGGAGGAAATCCAGACCCTGACCAGCCGTCTTCTGGATATGAAAAAAGGGGTGAATTCCCAGACCCCAAATACCCTGACCGAAGAGGAATCGCTGCTGCCGCTGCTTGAATCAATAGAAGAAGAGGAATCACCCCCGCAAAAGGGCAGCAAACTGCACCGGATATTAAGCGAGGCTTTCCTGAATAAAAGCTCAAAATACTATGCATGGGTCAACAATTTTCTGGTGGGACTGATCCTTTTTTCCGTTCTCGGTGTTACCCTGGAATCCGTGCCTTCGCTCATGGAGCGGTGGGGAGCTTTTTTCCATTGGTCTGAGCTTATTGTGGTCAGCCTGTTTACCGTCGAATACCTGATCAATATCTATGTTGCCGAAAACAAGCTCGGTTACATATTCAGCATCTGGGGACTGATCGACCTGATAGCCATTCTTCCTTCCTACTTTCACCTGATGGATCTTCGTGACGTCAAACTGGCCAGAACCCTGCGGATCGTCCGATTCCTGCGAACGATCAGAATGTTGCGGATTTTGAAATTGGCCAGGAATGCCTCCGACCAATACCACCAGAGCGCCAGACAGCGCGTTCATACCCTGAAGTTAGACCTTGAGATCTACGCCACCGCTCTCCTGAGCGTGGTTATCATTTGCAGCACTCTTATCTATTATGCAGAGCGAAACACGCCCGGCACATCCTTCAGCAGCATACCGGCAGCCATGTGGTGGTGCGTTGTTACCATCACCACCGTCGGATATGGAGATATGTACCCTTCCACCCTGGCGGGGAAACTCATTGCTGCCATAACCATGATCATGGGTCTGGCCCTGTTCGGCATTCTCATGAATGTCATCGGCAAAGCAATGATGACCTCACTCTTTGGAACTGCGAAACTCGAATAAAGCAACTCGCGACCATGACTCTTTTGGAAACACTAAACATAAAAATACGTTGATCTTTTCCCTCTGTTGTATTATCCTTCATGAAGGATAGACCGAGATAAAATATAAGGGATTATCCTTATATGTCAGGATTATAAGCATAAGACCTTATTTGAGATGGGCCGGGTGATTATAGCCTGTCCACCACTCAGGGAATGGAACAAAACAGATTCTATGCAGCCATCACTGGAGATGTTGTAGGATCGACCAGGTTTTCAGCGGATCAGCGGGAAAAGGTATTGTCAACGTTAAAATCTTCCTTTGAGGCCGTGGAAGATACCTTGCCCGGGGCTCTGTGTGCACCTTTCGCCGTGTACCGGGGTGACAGCTTTCAGGGAGTACTGGACAGGCCGGAGCTTGCCCTGCGGGCAGTGCTCATTATTCGGGCCGGACTGAACCGGGGTTTTGTGTCCGGAAATCGTCGGCTGCGTATGGATGCCCGCATGGCTGTCGGAATCGGATCGATTGATTTTCTCCCCAAGGGCTTAAGCTCTGAAGGGGATGGAGAGGCTTTTCGTCTTTCCGGGCCTGCCCTGGATAAGATGAAAGGAGATCAGCGGCTGGTGATTCGGACCCGATGGCCGGAGGTTAACGCTGAATTCGATGCCGAGTGCGCCCTGCTGGATGTTCTGATCAGCAAGTGGTCTGCGGAGCAGGCCCAGGCCATAATGGGACAGATCCGGCATCTGACCCAAGGGGCGGCTGCCCGCGAGTATGGCATTTCTCAGCCTGCGGTCCAGCAGCGTCTGAAGCACGCCGGCGGCTGGGCAGTGGCTGAGCTTTGCCAGCGGTTTCAGGAAGTCATCAGCCGGTTGACTGGGGAGTGATGAGTGGCCAGTGATCAGTGGTCAGTGGTACTTACGGGTATGGGGGGGCAGGGGAGGAAAGGAGACGGAAGAATTCATCATGCTACAGCAGGGCAGCGAGGTACTTCTCCTTCGCCTTATCATGGCCCATCTGGTTGCTGACTTTCTCCTCCAGAGAGAGTGCTGGGTACGGCAGCGATTTCAGAAAAAATGGGCTTCCCTCTGGCTTTACGCTCACGGAGCCACGGCTGCGGTTTTGGCCTATCTGCTGGCAGGATACTGGAAAGCCTTCTGGCTGCCGGCTGGAATCTTTATCTCTCATGTGCTGCTGGATGGTTTCAAGGCATACCAGGGAGAGGACAACTGCCGGGCTTTCCTTCTTGATCAGGCAGGGCACCTTCTGGTTCTTCTGCTCTGCTGGGCTTTCCTGGCCGGAATAAGATTGGCCGATCTGTCGGACTTTCTTCTCTCCTTGAATTCAACGAGAAAATTCTGGATTCTGGCTTTGTCCTACTTTTTTGTCCTCTGGCCGGCAGGTTTCTGGATCGGCAACATTACCCAGGCATGGCGGAGGGAGTTTGAGGAATCAACCTCTCAGGGGCTGGCCAGGGCAGGGCTTTGGATCGGCTGCCTGGAAAGGGTTTTGATTCTGACCTTTGTGCTGTTAAACCAGTTTGGGGCCATAGGCTTTCTGATTGCCGCCAAGTCTATATTTCGCTTCAATGAAATCAGTCTTCCGGAGAGGAGGAAGGAAGCAGAATATATTCTGATCGGAACCATGCTCAGCTTTACGATCGCCATTGGCCTGGGGATACTGGTGCGCCTGATCCTGCATTATCCCCTGATACAGTAGCGGGCAAAGATTCAAAGCCTCCATCAGTACACAGAGAGATTTAAAGACCATGATCTACGATATTACCATGCCGCTTTTTCCCGGACAGTTGGTCTGGCCGGGAGATCCTGAAATCGAGATTGCTCCCCTTTTGTCCATCTCGTCAGGAGACCCTGCCAATATCTCATTATTGAAGTTTGGAACCCATACTGGAACCCACATCGATGCTCCCCGCCATATGCTGGCAGATGGGCCAGGGGTTGACCAGATCGAGCCGGAAAAACTCATCGGCCCCGTGCAGGTTCTGGATATCACCTCATCCGAAGAAAATCTGATTCTTCCTGAAGCCATCCGTCGGGCAGGATTTTGCCGCACGATTCCGCGGGTGCTCTTTAAAACCGGAAACTCACAAATTGCCGATGATCAAAAGTTTCATCGGACCTTTGTCTCCCTGGCCAGAGAGTCCGCGGAGTGGCTCGTTCAGGAAGGTGTCTTTCTGATCGGCATCGATTACCTGTCCATTGAGGCCGCGGATACTTCAGATTATGGCCTGCACCGGATTCTGCTATCACGACAGGTCGTTCTGGTCGAGGGACTTATCCTGAACAGTGTTCCGGCAGGGATTTACGAGCTTATCTGTGCACCCTTGAAAATCGTTCAGGGAGATGGTGCTCCTGCCCGGGTCTTTCTTAAAACCCTCTCAAAGAGATCATCCATTATCCCTTCAGCTTCTGGATAGCCTCAATAACTGACTGGTGCACCCTTCCATTGGAAGCCGCGATACCCTGGTTGGCCGCAAGCTTTTTGCCCGTACTGAAGTCGAGAGCCTGTCCGTGAATATCGGTCACTACTCCTCCGGCTTCTTCCACGATGAGTGCACCGGCTGCATGGTCCCAGATCTTCTCATGATAGTCAGGAGTTCCCGGTGAAGGAAGACGCAGGTAGATATCGGCAGCCCCGCGGGCCAGCATGCCATATTTTGTCTGGCCATCCATCCGGATGGAGGGGACTGTGTTTTCAAAGCTTCTGAGAATGCGCTGCTGAGTCTCATGGTCGGCATGGCCAGCCTCAACGCTTTCAACAAAGCGGGCATGGCGAAGATCAGTGGTTGAAGAGACCTGCACAGGGGTGGTCTGTCTGCGATCAAGACTCATCAGGTATGTCCCCTGCCCTGCCACTGCCACATACAGGCTTCCTGAACCGGGGCTGTCCCAGGTGCGGGTTGCGGGAGAGTCAAACGAAAGGTTCGGACAAGCCAGAATACCAAGCTGTACCTTATGGTCAATGATTAATGCCAGGGCCACGGCATATTGTTCCATTCGCAAAAATCCCTTGGTTCCGTCAACAGGATCAAGGGTCCAGAAACGGTTATCCGGCTGTCCATCTCCTGAATCGATCCAGTCACAAACCTTTTGCCTGCTGACCTTTATCCCCAGGGCCTGCTCCACATAATGCACTGTGCCATCAAGCAGCGGCAGATTCTCGGAACGATTGAGGATGAAAGAATTTTCTTCGGCTACAATGGTATCGTCCGGGAAGGCATCTTTCAGGGCATGACAGATGACAGCCTGGGCTCCATAGTCGGCAATGGTAACGGGACTGCGGTCAACTTTTTCCACTGCTCCTTCCTTCCTGCAGCCAACCATCTCTTTTTGTACCCGCTGACACAAAAATGCAGCCCTGATAAGGGCCTCGATTCCCACATCCCTTTCATGCTCATAGCGTTTTCCCATGGATCAACCCTCGAAATTTCCGGTCAAGATAATACTCTCCAGCAGCCTTTTCGGCACATGATGCCCGGACTGACTATCCCGCCAGTACCGTATATCCCCTCCTTCGCCAACATCCTCAAGGAAAACCTGTTCAGCCGGTTTACCAAGAGCTAAAACCAGCAGGATCTTGTACTGTTCAGGAATAGACAGTGCCTTCCGTAACCCCTCCCGCTGAATGGACCCTATCATGCATCCTCCCAGCCCCCTTTCCACAGCCCCAAGCAGTATGCTCTGGCTGGCGATGCCGGTGTCTATATCGAAAGAGGAGGCAAGAGCGGTGTCTCCCAGCACGATAATATATGCCGATGGGCGCTCACCCTCAACTGGACCGGGCCAGTCCTTCAGATAACCTGCCCAGGCCAGATGGGGGAATATCCGGTTGTTTTCTTCCGGCTCCCAGGATAGATAATACTTCAGCGGCTGCAGATTGGCAGCCGAAGGGGACAGTCTGGCCAGATTCACCAGGTCCTCCAGATCTTTTCGGCCCAGGCGGAAACTCTGGTCAAATCTCCTCATGCTGCGGTTCTTGGTAATCAGCTCTTTAAACATGGCCTTGTCTCACCCTCTCGTTGATAAGTTTTATGGAGGAAGTTTTACCATGGAGATCATGGTCATCCGCTCCTATTGTATAATAGTTCATATGCTCTTTGAAAGCACTTTTCTTTCAATAATCCTTCCCGGTTCAGGATATCGCGCAAGCTGCGGCCATTTTCCTTCTTCCTCCGTGCAGGGGGTGTCCCGATGCATGCTCCTGCAGAAGCTTGAGGGCTGAAAAGATGCGGCCCTTGGCCTTATCCCAGAGGATCACCGGGTCATCATGGGAATTTTTCGGCTGAGTCTGCTGAACATATTGAACAGCTATTTTCCCCGCCAGATCCTGCAATTGTTTCTCTTCCATTGAAGATATCTGGCTATGAAGGTAAGATGGAATCCACTGAATCAAACCGGCAATTTCCGAATCGAGACCTGCCGGGATATGATCTGCAGGAGAGGGTGGTTTTGTAATCGGGTCATCGGGGATGGGTAATGCTTTCTCCCGCTCGAACATCGAGGCTATGGCCTGAACCATGTCAGCATCAATCTGTCTGACCTGATTGGTTTCTCCTGCCTTCAGGCACAGCTTGGCAAGTTTATTGACCAGCCGTGGAACACCACGGGAACATGTCCAGATAACCTCGGCTGCCTCTTTGGTGAAAATCTCCGGCGATCCGCCGCAAAGCCGGATGCGGTGGGCAAGATACTGCCTGATATCTTCCGGCCCGCTCAATCCCTTGATACGGCAGTAGACACCGATTCTCTGATAGAGGTTTTCGAGGGACCTGGACTCAAGCCGCCTCGCCAGTTCCTTCTGGCCAGCCAGGACGAAGATGACCATATTCTGCTGATCGTCCTGCAAGTTAGTCATAAGCCGCAGATTGTTTAACTGGGCAGTGGACATGACATTGGCCTCATCGATGAAGATAACCACCTTTTGACCCTGATTGGCACATTCAAAAAGGATAGCGTTGAATTCCTCCATGAGCTGATCCTTAAAATGAGTAGCCACCTTTTTATTTCTCAACTGGCCGATGATCTCACGCATAAACTGCGACAGGGACAGCTCCGGATTGGTGATGAAGGCAATCCGGTATTTCTCTGGATTCAGCTCATTTAAAATAACGCGCAAACTCAGGGTCTTCCCTGTCCCGATATCTCCAACCAGCACAGCCAGACAATCATTTCCATCTTCGATAGCAAACAGGATTTCGGAAACAGCATCTTCCACCGAACTGTTTTGACTCCAATAAAGGCCGGGGTCCGGCACATTATCAAAAGGAGCTTTTTGCATTCCCCAGTATTCGTAATACATGACCGGTATTCCTCCTTTTTCAATCTTCCGCTGTCTTAGTGAGAGAATTCGAAGATATCCGCCACGTGCGCCCGATTTTCAAACCCTGCAAACTGCCCCGATGGAGTCGTCGATAGATGATATCTTTGGATACCTGGCAGATTCTGGCCGCTTCCTCGACCGTCAGAAAATCCTGATTGGACTGATCCGAATCGGCCAGTTCCAGGGAAATGCGCATTTTCAGGGGTTTTTCGAGTCCCGAGACGATTTCCACCATAAACTGATGCCTGTTGATTTGAAGGAGGCTCACCTTCTCACGAATCAGAGAGCCTAAAGATCGAGATTGTACTTCAGGAGCTGGCAATTCTCGATGAGCGGGTGATGATTCCATTCCGGGAAGGGGCATACATGCTTCCCTTCTCGATGGAGCGGGATCGGTTTGTAGGGAAAAGAAGGGCTTCTGCTGTTCCCATCGCCGGCGGGCAATACTGATCTTCTCCATATGGTCTATCTCCTTTGCACAAACTCATGGGTTGAATAAAAGGCCTCTTGTTCTGGAAAATGATGCAAAAGGGATGCCACGTGAGAGAAAAGAAGGTATTCCCCGATCCTGACAGAGAAAAAGCAAGAAAAACAATCAGCTACCGGATAAAAAGAGATCGCGGGAAAATCTCTCTCACCGCAGCCGATTTCACTTTTGTATATCCTGATTTCATTTTTGTCATATCAACCGAAAAATGAGCTCAATTTTGTAATCGCCTGGCAATCAACCGCATCTTTCTGAAAATATTGAGAGGCCTTTTATTTCCCCGGTGCGCTCAGCGAGACGCCACACCTGCCATTAAGTACTGCAAAAGCAATGCCACTTTTGATTTCTCCCGCGACCATGAGGAGTACCTTATTGAAAAATAACGTGTTCAAATCAGGAGTAAGTTTATCTTCGGAAAAACGCCAACCCTGGGACCAGATTACAGATTTGTAATCGGACAACAGAAAGGAATTACAATTTTGGTATTCGGTAACCATTCATCACAGGGCAAAACCTCTCTCCCAAAAAAAGAGGCAGGGGCCTTGGTAAAGGCCCCTGCCTCTTTCAGTCAGTTCTTTGGATGTCAAAAAAGCTATTTCTGAAAAAATCCCGGACGAATCGCTTTGATAAAGCATTCGTACCAGTGATCACCCTCTGATTTCTTGGGCGGCTTCGTGGTAGTCGCGGTTGTTGTTGTCTGTTCGGGCTCCTCCACTACTTCCTCCTCAACAGCGGTAAACCAGTCACTCGTATGCTTGGTCGTTACCCTGGCAAAGAGTAGCTTGTCATGATATCTCAGCTCGATACCTTCCCCCCAGGAGGTATTGGGGATAAAAAGCTCAGCCTTCTTTCCAGCTCGCTGGAAATAGATCCCGTATCGCTTGGGGGCAGTTGATTCAGGTTTCACATAATCAGGAGATGCCGGATTGTGTGACTCCTCGGTTCTCAAACAATGAGCGTAGATTTCCTCCAGGGTGGCAGATTCAAGAGAATCAGGCAATGAAGTGTCAGGATAATAATGCTGCTTGAGGTAAGTTTGAAGCCCTTTGTGCAAGGGGACCTCAATGATGATCGGACCTGCTGAAGCCCTTACCTCTTCAGGCGGATCATACTCAAACGATTTTCCGTTTTCATCCGTGAAATCGATTTTAACAACAGTAATGTCAGTCTTTGCTTCAAGAGGCTTAAACTCGACCGCCAGATTAAACCTCGTTTGACTCAGTTTATTCGGGTCAATATAATCACCTGCCTGACCCGCTGCCGGGGCAGTCCCCTTAAGGTAGTTGAGACTCATTTCATTGGCCTTGAATTCGGTTACGATTTCCTGATGGGTATTCTGATTAAGGTAAAAATTACCCTTGACCGTCATTTCACCCACTGAGGCAATTTCACTCCCGGTGAAGGTGTTGGTGGCCTGGGCAATACTCACCCTGGTCATGTCAATACTCCCGGCAGAAACGGGCACCTCCACTTCAATTGTACTCGTAAACCTTTCGACCCCTTCGGTTAATGTTCCTGTTTCAAAGGAAATCGTATATACTATTTTGTTACTCTTGATCTCCTTTGTTACATAATAAGCATTGGGATCGATAGTCATGGAGATGTATTTTGCCTGCCCGAATAAGCCGCCTCCGGTTGGAGGGGTAATGATTTGCGGGAAACCGTAAGACACAAATGCACTGGCACTTGGACTATAAACTCCAGTTCGCGGATTCAATGTCACTGAGGGACCTGCCTTGCCATCCCTTCCGGTAAAATTCACCGCCAGGGTATTGGCGTCATTTTCAGGCCAGCTAACTATCTGCCCCCTGCTATTTCTATATCCAAAACCGAGCTCCAGCTTTTTCTCCGTTGTGACCTTTCGGACTACAGCAATCCGTGACTTGATCGCTGTCATTGCAAAGTCGTAGTTCGGCTTGGATGTTTCGGCAGGACCTATTACGATCTTCTGCAATGTGCTGCTTTGGTAGCCAATGCTCTCCACGACCGCCCAGTAGGTATTGCCCGGTTTCAATTCAAAAGTACTGTAGCCGGAAATGTTCGTATCCTTTTTACGCTCTATCGTTCTGTCTGCACTCCAGAGTCTGATGGTATACGGATGATTCTCCGGCAGACCAGTCGGTTTAATATTCACCGTACACAAGACATCGGAAAAATTGACTTTTACCGTTGTGGGGGTCAATTCCTGAATCTGATTCTGGCCGACAAAGCCTTCAATGGTGATGTAGGTACTTTTACCGGCTTTGGCCATACTATCAACATCTTTGTTAATAGTAAAAGGAAGGGTCAGGAACTTGCCTGCTGGCTGGGCAGTATCCAGAGACCATGCCTCCAGCATATTTTCCGCTTTCATTCTGACACAGGCACCGATCATGACGGCATTGGCCCTCGTCCCTCCATCGGTCCGTTCAATTACCTTGTTTATCGCCAGGTGCAGGCTATCATATGATGTAATGTCACTTCCCTGTAAATTACCCAGGGTCACGAAATTCGGGTCATAGGACACGCTCAGGGTAAAGTGCTGTACCCCAACATACGGGGAAAATCTGAGGGGTATGTTTACTGCGGTGTCACTTACTCTGACGTCGATCGACGGGTTCTCTGCAAGCAGACAGTAAGTTGTCGCTGCCCATCCGGAGCTGCAGACCAAATGCAGTACCAGACCTAAAATCATTGGTATTGACCAAAATTTTATTTTAGCCAAGGCTAAATCCTCCTCTCTTATTTTCTTCAGCGATTCGCACAATTTTTTCAACTACCTACTCTCCATCTAACACATCTACCAGACTGTTTATTGGGTTACGGTCAGGATCAGCAACAGAATCCTTCAAAATGGCATCGATATCGTCATCGTCGATGACCTCGTCGCCAAGACCACGGACACGATCAGCGGCAATGATCTGAGGGCCGTTTAACTCAACCAGTCCTGCATGTGCCTTGACAATTTCCAGCGCATTATAGGCAGTAATATTTCCCGCCTTGGTAACGTCACCCTCCTTGCAGCCATAATAAAGGGCCAGGATCGCCTCGCTATTGCGATCGACCCGAGGTACCGCATATTCACCGGTGGAAGTATAATCCATACGGTCTACGAACACCTCATACTCGTCAGGAACTGAGGCCATCATGGATTTAATCAGGTAGTTAAGACCCCAGTAGGTACCTTTGTAGAGATCGCGTTTTTTCCAACTGGTCTGAAAATTGTTGGCCATGGCCCTGATTCCGTAGCATTGATCCTCCAGGGAGATTCCGTTCCAGGGGGATAATCGTCCGTCTCTCGTCTCTCCTCCCCAGTAAAATAAACCGCACGATGGATCGACCTTGGTTGAGGTAAACTGGAGGCCCTTCAGATAGGCCAATCCCGCCTTGAGATTAGCCTTGCGTGTGGCATCGTGAGAGTAGAACCGCTTGAGCACTTCGACCGCCTTGGCCTGCCCCGCGGTCCGCACATAGTTACTGCTCCCGCTCTGATGGTAGAAAAATCCGCCTGCGCTGTCCAGGCAGGTACTACTGCAGAGTTTATCCATTAAATCATCGGCCCACTGATCGAACGTTGTACCTACCAGGCCGGATGTTCTGAGACGGTATAATTTGGCGGCTTCAACCCACGTGGCTAACTGCCAGATTTTGAGCTGCTTGAGATTGATATCGGCACTATTATAAAGATCATATACCTTTGCTGCGGTATCGTACTTTTGAACAAAAGCCCGCAGGCCCTTCAGACCCGCCTGATAGTACTCGCTCTTATCAGCGGTATCAACAGCCGGAACCTTGGACAGAGCGTGAAGGAAGATGATATCCGTCGATACCAGGTTAGGATCGGATTCAGCCCTCTCAACCAGCTTATCCCCTGCCTTGCAGGCAGCAGCAAGATATGAGCTTCCCTGACGCCTTTGGATTATAAGACTACCTTCACACCGATCCGCTGTAACATCCATGTCATAGGCTGCCAGCAAGCTCAGGCCGACGATTCCATAGTTGTTTGGCAGCAGATTAGCCGGATTTTTCGTCGAGTCGCTCAAATCTCTCGGCCATCCATTGTTCCCGTTCGTCCCGGTTATCTGGATCTGCACCAGCCTGTCAGCTACATTGGTCACAATGGCGGATATATCAGCCATAGTCTGAGACCTTCTTCCCGGAGTGACCGTGACCTGATTGGCATAGAGCTCTTTGGCTCTGCTCGGACTGACCGGTGTATTGTCTCTATCTATTGGCTGCACTTCTGTCTGTCCAGGGTCAATGGTAGCTCCCACTCTGGCACGATAAATCGGCTCTTCGGCTGATGGGGCTTTCAGGGTAGTTCCTAAAAATGCAGGAATAACAGCCAGAAATAAAAGTGTTCGAAGCCATCTACTTTTCACGTATTCTTCCTCCTCTCAGCGATTCAGATGTTTTGATTATAGATAGCGATCTTGCGGCAAAGTAATTGATACCATCTAAACTGCGATAACAAATCCATCCTGTGACTAACCAGATATTTGACCGTGCGGCTCAGAGAGTTTGGCCACTCTTTTTGAGAAGCTGAAAACAAAGAGGAAAAAATAAGAATGGGAACTAAACATTGTTGAAAATTTGAATATGCTCCATGCCCCACTCACTTCAATAAAAAATTACCAGTAAGGGCTTGCCCATGCCCATGGTGACTGCTGTCCATACGAGGCATTCCAGGGCAAATTGATAATATACGGACCTCCCTGATACGGCAAATAGCTATTGGGCGCACTTTGAGAAGGATTTACTACCAGGCCGGAGAGCCGTCCTTCCACCCGTTCCCTCAATCGTGCCCCGCTGGCGGTTATCCCCTGAGAGCCGACATTCACTGGCAGGATACTTAAGGCGATAACTTCACCCCGCCCCACTTTGCGGGTTCTTTGACCTGAAACCGCTTCGATCGACCCGGACAGGCATCTGAATTCCCTGTTTGTTTCTGACTCATAGGCCATCTCGTCACCCTTGTCGAGAATCAGTTGGGCATTCTCAACTTCAATAACGGATGTACCTTCCAGGGATATAATTCTTGCCTGAGGAGTGAGAGGAAGGTCTTTTTCCCCTTTCTCACAGAAAATTTTTTTCCCCTCAGCAGTAATCAAAAGCAATTTCCCGGTATTTACCCTCACCATGCCCGTAACCATTCCCTGGATTGCAAAGGCCGGAGCAGACAATGCCGCCGCGAGCAATACAATCACCAACACAATACCTGATTTTTCCCTTCTCTTTCTCATGTTACCTCCTTGCTTGATAATGATTTTGTGTTAAGTTCAATACGCTTGCTAAAATCCACCGTCAGCAACCCGCTTATGAGAGGTTATCGAACTCTCGGCACCACTCTCCTTCCCTATCACCAACAATAAGCCAGTCAGTGCAATTGTATTCTAAATTCTATTCTCTCGTATGCTTCACTCAATTCCTTTTTCCTTTTCCTGGTTGATCAACAGTGCCCGCCCGCTTGTTTCTCTGGGTATCACTATCTGGATAAGGTCTTGATTTATTTGATTGATAGTCATGGAAGCAGCCTTTTGAGGAAAGTCTTTTCCTGAATATTTTCTAAACCCTAAACTCTTTATCGGAGCAAAGCACGGTTTTCATCGTGAAAAGGTGAATCACAATAATCAAGCTATTTTAATCTGCAAGTCTACAAAGGAGAGAAAAAAATATCGGGCAGTATAAGGATAATCCTTATCCTGCCCGAAGAAGGATGATAGGATGTTGGAGCAGGTGGTCAATACGCCCACCAGGGCTGGACATCGATGGGGAACACCGACTGTGTCCATCCGCCCCGCGGGTCGAAAGCGGTAATTTCCACAAAATAGAAGCCGGGTAAATTGGTCTGGAAGGTCCAGTAAGCTCTGGCTATGCCGTCATCGTCCTTATCAAGGATAATGGATCCGATGTTGCAGGAGTAATACAGCTCATCTCCATCCGGATCATGAAAGTCGAGCATGGGCGGACCGAGAATAAAAAGCTGGCCTGCCTTGATAACCAAGGGTGCAGCATCATTAAAATCTCCCATGATATACGGGCTATGGTTGAGCCAGGTTCCGGGAGAGGTGCATAAAATACCGATGTGGGAGGTGGCAGATAATCCCCGGGAATCGGTCACCTGCACCCGGACATGAGCTACTCCCTCGAATTGGGGAGTAAAGGTAATCTCTCCGGTGTGAGGATTGATAATCGACTCTGACCAGGGGCCATACTGGTAGGAAGGCAATCCGCTGATGGTTGCACTCCAGGTGAGATTCAACTGATCCGCGGTGAACGATCCATCCGGACTGAACCAGTCCTGATCCGTAGCCACCATCTGGTAGCGGTAGACTTCTCCCACAGCCACTGCCTGCTCATCGACATTTTCCATCTTGGGCGGGTAATTGGTCACTGGATAGTTAGTCACTGAAAGAGGAAAGGTTTCAAGATCCGTCCGGCCATGCGCATCCTGTACTCTTACCGTCACTACCAGGTCTTCCATGACCTGGGGAACGAAGAAGAGGCGGGCGATATCCGGCCAGGTTTTAAAGCCCAGACCGAGAAGGTAATTCCCGTAAGCAGCTACAGCTTTCGGATGATAAATTCTCACCCCGCCGGTACCGGGCTTGAGGTGAGGAATGGTTTCAGGGTCATAGTCAGAAATCCGTTCAGGATCCCGGGCTATCAGTGCAGGATCATACGGAGTAGGCAGATCCACCATGCAGGGCTTGTAGGGACTCAGCCAGAGCTGAGGGATCAGGGCAATGATATTGGGATCGCAGTAATCGGCAATTCCGTCAGCATTGCTGTCCCTGTTGGCTATGGGCACTTCGCTGAGGAGGCTGGCTGGTGCTCCGTGTGCTCCCCATCCCCCGACGGTAGCTGTCCAGAACAGCCGGTCACGGGCTGGATCGATTTGCTCCGGATCGCTGATGTGGCCACTGTGGCCCTCATCCTGTGCGCTGCGGATAAAGATATCGGTCAGCTTCCTGACATAATTCGGGTCAGGCTCCGATCCTCCTCCCATCTCGTATTCATTTTGCCAGATATCGAGAAACACCCGATAAGCCAGATCCGGGTCCCTGGCATAGCAGTAATACTCGAATGGGCTGAAAAGCTGGACAAACTGAGGTCCGATCTTGAAGAAATAGGGCGGCTCCCCTTCGATAGGAACAGTATCTTTCATCAGCCAGATATTGTCAAGGCGATATTTATTGCCGCAGATTATGATCCTGTTCACTTTTCCGAGCACAAGGTCAGGGTCCTGGCTCGCCCTGTTGACTATGGCCGAGAGGTCGGCTTTCAGGGTATGCCAGGAGCCATCCTGATAGTTTCGGCCCATTGGCACTTGAATCATGGCGGGGTTGGTATCCTGGGAGTTTCGAAAGTCAATCGTCCCCGCTCTTACCATATCCAGCCCGGTCTGCCCATCCATGCCAACGGGCGTAAAACTGATGGCGAAGGGATAGTTTTCCCTGTCCGGGTCGCTTTCAGCTTTTGACCTGGTAGTTCCCACGACAATCAACCGCCACTGGGCAAATTGCTCGATCTCCAATGGCGCCCGGATGCTGACCCAGAGCACGTTGGCCTGTACGCCTTCCTGTCCGGTATCAGGATCTTTGATCGCCTTTTGAATCTGTAATTGCCAGCCATTCATTGGTAAGAAGACCGAGTAGGGCATCTCCACATCCAGAACCCGGCTTATGATTCTGGAATCGATCAAAGTCCGCAAACTTCCATAGCCGATGCCTGCGCCCCAGACCGGATAAGGAGGTTCGCTGGCTGTCCATCCATGATTCCGGGGACTGTCCCAGTATTCGAAGTTATCTACCAGAACATCTCCCCGCTCGTTTGAAACAGGTGTTACCAAGGGAGTATCGGTGCTGAGTACATGGTCATAAGTGAGGTATTGAGCCTGAACAGGATTACCTCTGCCGAAAACTCCTACTGCCAGAATAATTACAATGAATGTCATCTCTCCAAGCCTTTTCCCTCTGAACCTTCTCTTCTCCATAACTTCTCCTCTTCGCTGGGGCATTATCGCTTCCTCGTACTACCCACATCCTCACTCTTCAATCACACGTCGAGAACTTTTCTCCTGTTTCCGGGGGCCGGTAAACCACTTTGTCCAATAACTCTCGATATACGTTTTCCCGTGTATAATTCCTATACACCGGTCAACGAATAGAAATTATGCATGAAAATGGGTGATGATTTTCAGGAGATAATTACTGAGGTATTGAGAATTGTTTGATTGAATGGGAGAAAAAGCGGCTCCCCGGTCTTCAATAAGCCTGGTTTGGCAATTAAGGGAGCAAGCTTCCAAAACCATAGAAGAATAAAGGAAGGGGAGGGGATGATATTATCTCCGGTAAAATCATCCTTGTATCGGGGAACCAGATGATATGCCTGCTGCTGATGATGCTTTTTCAGTTCATAATTTGGGGTGCGAGGATGAATCAGGGAAGGATGAATAAGATCGAGTATCGAAAAAGGCGGGGGCACCTCCCAGCGAGCTTTTTCGGCAGATTCGCCTGAATTGAAAGATTCATTCGTCCCTATAATGTCCAGGAATTCGCAGATTCCCAAATCGCTGCATTGTGCGTAAGCGGAGGCATCAGCCAGGTAGAGGAAGGGCATGAGTATAATCAGAACCAATGAGATTCCAAGATATACGGTAATGTTCCCCTGGGTACCAGGACGGAGCATGCATTGACCCTGCTGATACTGTGCCATCTGTTTTTCTCCCCAAAAACTTACTCACCCGCCATCCACATCCGGTTACCTTATTGACAGCATAGTTGATGCCAGTGTGCCAGCCCTGGCGTCGAGTATAGTATGAAAAGAAAATCCCCAGCCGGCAGGCAGCGCAGTTTCCTGCATGCCTGGCCAGGTGGGGATTCCTATTACCGGACTTCAGCCCGATGTTGGGTTACATCGACCACCAGGGCCGGACCTCGAGGTGGATGGTAAATACCGTAAAGGCTCCGTGGGTATCCATGGCAAAGATGTTGGCCGCGTAGAACCCTGGAAACTGGGTCTGAAATGACCAGATAGCATGACCGTTGGCATCTACTCCGATAGCGCCGATATCACAGGTGTAATAGACCTTGTCTCCATCCGGATCCACAACATCCAGGGTCGGTTCAGATAAAATAAACATCTCTCCTGCCCGGCAAACTTGAGGATGGTCCCAATCACCCAGTACAACCGGCGGATGATTCAGCCAGGTCCCCCTGTTGACGCAATGGAGGACAAACCGTCCGATATTGAACAACCCCCGGTCATCCTGAACGGTTACCACCACGGGGTAGACTCCCTCAAACTGCGGGGTAAAACGGATCAGTCCGGTGCGGGGATCGATAAGCTGCTCATTCCAGGGGCCAAATTGATAAGATGGCAGACTGGCGATGGTCATACTCCAGGTTAAATTGAATTGATCGAATCTGGGATGGGTCGGTGAGTAGATGCAGCTATCCGGATCGACAGCGGAAAGGGCATATTCAAAAACTTCACCGACGTAGGCGATTTGATCATCCAGGTCCTCCATGCAGGGAGGGTAATTTTCAACCGGATAGTTGACCACCGAGACCGGAAAGGTTTCTATATCGTTGGTTCTCCCGTCGCTTACCTCCACGGTAACGATCAGGTCTTCCAGTACCTGAGGGCAAAATTCCAGGACAGCTACTCTCGGCCAATATTTATAGCCGGCATGCTGGAGGGCCAGCTCGATGTTCCTCACCCGCTCAGGAGGATAATAGAAGGTACCTTCCGAGCCAAGGCTGCAGCCGCAGGCATGTTCCACCACGGGATCTCCCTCATCACCCGTCAGCCGGTAGTAGGCCGGGAGAAAGAGAGGATATTCGTCATCGGGATTGACTTCCAGAGGGCGGATCATACCTGGTGCCAGGCTCCCGTGCGCTCCTCCTTTGCCGATATACGCATAAAAGCGAAGCATGTCTTCCTCATGGTTGTTCCTGCTTGTTCTCATATTACAGTCAGCCAGCACTGGCCTGGTGGTATCGATAAGGGCTGCATACCTGGTTCTGAGCCTGAGGTAATCCTTATCGGGATCGGCATCCCAGTCGCGGGCGATGTTAGGATCGATGAATCCAGCGCGGGAATCCTGGATATAAGCATCACAGATCTCATTGGGGTCAATCAGGACATCGTTCTGGTTGCAGACATCATCAGTGGCATAGACAAGCCTTTGAGTCCGGGTAAATAACTGAGCAAAGAGAGGGCCGATCTTAAAGATGTAGGGAGGCTCTTCGGCTCTATGATCATGGGTGTGGAAGATGATATCATCCAGCCGGTACCGGTTCCCCTGAATGGTTATAAAATCGATGCTGCGCAGATACTTGCCGGTTGTTCCGAGGGATTGGGTAATAGTATCCTGGATATCGACATAAATGGTGTGCCAGGTCCAATCAGCGTACTGTCGTCCGATTTCTACATTAATCACCCCAGGTTTTTTGGGGTCATCGGTTGGATCGCTGACCAGGACCGGGTCCATTTGATAATCATCACAGCCTGGACAGTTCTCTCGCGGAATCAGACGGATAGCATAGTAATATACTTTGTCCCGGTAGAGGGGATCCTTGAGCGTGCCCTGAATTATAAAGGTAAAGCTGTCAAACATTTCAACAGTCAGGGGAGCCCGGATTTTAAAACTCAGGTGAGTGCATTGCGGCGATTGCGAGGGATTATTGTTCGGATCCGGGTTGACAAAATCTGCAGGATCGGGACTGGCAAGGGCTTTCGAAATGGCGAATCTTTGAAAGTTTGGAAGAAACACCGAAGGAGGCATATAGACATTCAGTACCCTGCTTACTTCAATGGTATCCAGGACCGTCATCAGTCTGCCATAGCCGATATCCTCCCCCCAGATGGGGTAAGGTGGTTCATTCGTGGTCCATCCGTGATTGAGCGGATTGTCCCAGTATTCAAAATTATCAACAATTACATCACCGTTCGGCAGTGAAAAAGGAAGAGACGTAGCCTGGTAGAGTTGTTCCGGCTGTGCCCAGGTGTCACCGGATGAAACCGCAACCTGGTGGCTGAAAATCAATAAAAACAGCAAAATCATCATTGAAAAAGTTATTATCGTGAGTTTGATATTCCTGCCAGTTTTTACCATACCTGTTTTTCTCCTCAAGGACTTTTCTCGAACCTGAATTGTTGTAGAATATTTTTTACCAAGATTAATCATCGCATAATATTGATGCGTTATCGTATTGATGAAGCATGAGTAAACAAGTTTATTCCGGGGAAAATTTCAGTTTGGTAATCCAAAAGGAGGGACAATCGGAAGTAACGCACTGCCGATATACTTCTCTTTTTGACTATGGAGGGCTGGACAGTCCTCCAATACAAATCAAACCATACTTCCGTATAATGCTTGCTGGGCCACTTCTTTCAGAACCACCAAAATCGTACTACCTATTCACCAATAAAAATGATATATAAAGGGTTATTCTTATGTCAAGTAAAATTTGTCAAAATTTGCTTTCAGCGGAGAAGAGGAGTTAGTGGGCGACAGCATCTCTCAATCCTCTGGCCCACCTGCGCACGTCCCAGTTGCGATGGAAATACTGGGAGCTCACCTGCCCGTCGGGATTAAAATCAACCACATAGACAAAGGGAAGTTTTCCCTTAAATCCTTCGAACCGATAATCAGAGAAGGAAATGCGATGGGTATTCTGAACAAAGCCATGATACTTCATCACCGGAAACCGGGCAAACCAGAGGTAAGTCTTGACCTCTGGAAGCTCCATCGCCTTCCGGAGCCAGGCGGAATTCTCCCGCGAGGATTGATAGCTGACCTTTGGCCACATCTGGTAATCCCTTTGACCGGAGTGCCGGGTCAGAGTATTGACACCAGCCTTATAAATGTAGTCCTCGGTCTCAATCAGATTCCTCCACCGGAAGGGGGAAAAATGGGTGGGCAGTGAAGCGGATTTGGCAGCCTTGAGGCAGTTCGCACTGATGTAGTGCTGATTATGTCGGCAGGCCCGCTCATGGTTGATAAAGCGAAAAATGATATAGAGGGACAGGCATACCAGAGAGCCGACGCAGATTAGCCTGCCGTGCTCCGGCTGGGTATAAGAAGCAATCAGCGGGAAGAGGAGCAGGCTGGTAAAGATGATATCGACGATATAAACCACGTCCCAGGAAAAGCGATAGTTTGAAAATGGGGCAAAGATCATGGTCCCGAACGGATTCAGGGTATCGAAGAATATGTGACTAGCCAGGGCGATAAAAGTCAATGTCGCGAAGGCAGGAAATTTATGGAGGCCGGACAGCCAGTTGAAGAGAAAACCCCACAGCAGCGAAAGTGGAATGAGGCAGAAAAGTGAATTGGCAAGGCTGCGGTGATACTTAATGTAAAGCTGCTTATTGACAAATTTCAGGAGAAAATCGACGTCCGGCAGCAGAGATACGGCTACACCGGTGATTACACCCCATTTTCCCAACGATGGCTCAAACGCAGCCCTGGCAATGACTATTCCGGCTAGACTGTGGGTAAAAGCATCCATACTCTTCGAGTATCCTCTCTATCTGGCAGGTGAGGGGAGCAAGGGTATCGACAGACCGGGCGGAAATGAAAATTCCCTGATATCTTTTTCGGTATGCGGTGAGTGTATCTTCAGGAATTTTATCAATTTTGTTAAAAACCTGAAGGACTGGAATATGAGACAGGTTCAAATCATGCAAAATCTGCTCTACCGCTTTCATCTGTTCATGAAACTGCGGATTACTGATATCGATGACGTGCAGCAGTAAATTGGCATCCTCCAGCTCCTCCAGAGTCGAGCGGAACGCTCCGAGCAGGTCTGGCGGCAGCGAGCGAAGGAAGCCGACAGTGTCAGTGACGATCACTTCCCGCTCCCTGGGAAAGCGGAGTCTGCGCGATGAGGTGTCGAGAGTGGCAAAATACAGGTCTTCGACCAGGACCTGACTATTCGTCAGAGCATTCAACAGGGTGGATTTCCCGGCATTGGTATAGCCGATAATGGACACAATCGGCAGGCAGGAGTTAGACCTTTTGGCTCTCCTTTGCCTGCGGCTCCTGCTGGAAGCCTCCAGTTTCTTCTCAAGATACGAGATGCGATTGCGGATATGCCTTCTGTCGGTTTCCAGTTTTTGCTCGCCAGGGCCTCTTCCGCCGATGCCTCCGGCCAGCCGGGAAAAGGCGGCCGTGTTCTCCTTGAGCCGGGGAAGAATATATTTTAATTGCGCCAGCTCCACCTGGATTTTCCCATCGGGGGTGTGAGCATGCCGGGCAAAGATGTCCAGAATGAGCTGGCTGCGGTCCACAACTTTCATTTCCGTAATTTCACTGATCGACCGGACCTGGGCAGGAGTCAGTTCCCGGTCAAAAATCAGGAGGCTGGCACCCAATTGCAGTGCCCGGATAATCAACTCCTTGAGTTTTCCCTTTCCCAGCAGGTACTTGGGATTCATCCGGTCAGCATTTTGGATGATAGTATCCAGAACCTGCACCGAGCTGGTCCGGGCCAGTTCTTTCATCTCCTCGATTGAATTTTCAACTGCATTGATCCCCTGGCCATCACGCACTCCGACCAGAATAGCCCGTTCATCGCTGCCGACCTCATGAGATCCTTTTTCCGCATGGGCGATTTCCCGCTCCAGCTCACCAATAAGCTGTTCAAAGTCAAGATCGATGTGGTGAACGTCGCGAGGCGGCAGAAGCTCATATTGCCTGCCCTCTCCGTTGAGCGGAAGAAGGTGGGCCAGAAGTATCTGCGAGGGCAGACCCGCATCTCCGACGCCGATGCTGCCAACAAGATCGAAGCGGGACAGGGCCAGATCCGCCAGATCGTCCCGGGACAGCGGCTCTCCCTTAAGATGCGTATGAATGAACCGTAAGCCCCGCAGCCGGCGGTGCCCAAGCCGGTAATCATCGAGCGGCGGGATGGATATTTCCTTTTGATTTCCGACAACCACGGAGGCGACTTCACCTCTTCTGGTGATCAGGATGCCGATCTGGCGGCCAAGATCAAATGACAGCTCAGTCAAGTACCGGCACAGCTCAGGGGTGATAACCTCCTGAGCGGGAACCCGTCGGCGGTAGACTCTCTCCAGCCGCTTCAGGCTGCCGGGACCTAACCCTTGAATTTCTCCATAAATGTTTTTGATTTTTATTCACCTTCTTAGTGTAAAACCTTACTGGCTCCCGGACTTACCGCACTGCGCCCTCTGGACCATGAACCTCCTTCAGCAGGCCCTGAATAGAGCCCAAAAAAATCTCACTCTGCATCTTGACCGGGATCTTGAGATGGTCATTGGTTACCCAGATATGAAGCTTTGCATTGACCTTTTTATTGAATACGCCTTCCAGCTTCTGCATTTTCGGTTCAATCTTCAGGCAGTCATAATAGCCTGTCCAGGCTTTGACCCTCTCACGCTTTAAGACATTGATCTGCATCAGATACATCGCCATTCCATCCGTAACCCGGGCATTGATCTGATCTCCCACCCGCAGATTCATTCCTCTTACATAATATAGCACACCAAAAGGGTCGAGTAAATCTTCATCTTGCCGTATTTTCATAGTATTCTTAAGCTTGCCCCCCCGGTTCAGGATCGCCATCTCTCTTCGGTAATCAATAACCAGTTCATCATCCCGGCGAAACGATCCCTCCTCCTGCTTCTTGCGGTAATATTGCGACCTCTTCAATGAGGTTTCGATCAGGGACCCTATCGAATCACGAACTTTGTGGATATTATCCAAAAATGAATTTGTCCTGGTAGTAATCTTTACCCAGTAGCAATCCACGCCATCCCATCGCACCAGGGAATCAACTTCAAGAATGGCTGTGCCAGCCGGCACGACTCCCCAGGTTAAAGTATAAACGAGCTTCTCTCCGACTCTCAAACTGGCTGAAGCCGATGGTTGCTCTGTAAGGGATGCTGACGCCGGTACCAACATATCCTCTCTGGAAATCGCAGGGCTTTCCGGCGCTACTCCGGAAGCGGGCAAAGGACAGGACCGAAATAGAACGATAAAGAAAAGCAAGCTGATGGCAAATCCAATTCTTTTCATGTTACCTCACGATCGAGCGCTCAGGATTATGGTGAGCACTCAAGATGCATCTATAGCCCAATTCAGGGTCCTCAATCAGGAGATTATTTTATCGTATTTTCCCCATAAAGCAAAAAAATTTTTTTCATAAGAGAATCATTCCTTTCATCGTCTTTTCCAGGAAAAACAGGTTAGAGCAGGATATGAGAAACAGCAAAAGATAAAAAACAGCAGGAAATGAGACAGAGCGAACTTTTACTATTTGGAGAATGCAATAATGAACGATTATAAATCGCCGGTTATCCTTGTCGTTGATGATGAAGAAGATTTACGCGAAAGCCTTGCTGAGATTTTAGAGCTGGAAGGATTGCAGGTCTTACAGGCTCAGGATGGATATGTTGCTGTTGAAAAGGCTAAAGCAAACATGTTCGATATTGCTTTGATTGATATCAAGATGCCCGGAATGAACGGTCTGGAAACCCTTAATCAGGTGAAATCCCTTCAGCCGCATATCAAAGCCATTATGATGACCGGCCACCCCATGGAAAGTACCAGGAGTAATCTGGTAAAAGGGATCCACGGAATTCTCCAAAAACCCTTCTCCATTGCCAAACTCCTGTCCATGATTCAGCAGATCACCTGTGTCCTGGCTTGATTGGCTATTCCGCATGAGCCGGTATCGGAATTATTCATGGGGAATCATCCAATAGCCAGAGTCAATATCTTTCTTTCGAGAATCCGCAGTGGCGCATAGCGGGGAAGGTTTGATTTCAGGTACTGAACTCCCGTTGGAATGTATTGCTCGAATTGCTTTTTCTTTTTATTCCGGGAAAGAAAACTGAAGGCACCCAGGGCCTGCATATTTCTCTGAAGTGCAGCCCGAAGGTATAAATCCTTAAATTCCTCCTCTCCCTGCGTAATTCCCAGCCGCTGCTGCCGTTGCACAAGATAGTAGGAAATGAGGGATTCGCGCGTCTGATCGTCCAAAACAAGGTAGCAGTCGTTCAAGAGAGAGGCAAGGTCATAAGCGGCTATCCCCATTCTTGCACCTTGAAAATCAATAAGATACGGTTCACCTGATTTGAGCATGATATTCTGGGACTGAAAATCCCGGTGCATCAATGCCAGGGGCTCTCCCGAAAAACTTGCTGCCAGACAGTGAAATCCCTCCTCCAATTCTTCCTCCTCGATAGGGAGTTGACAATATTCCCTGAGAAAGAAGCGGGTGAAATAAGCGGTTTCCCATCTCAACTGCCCGTAATCAAAGACCCTGTTTTTGATCGGAGCACAGGCAGCTATCCGGTCTGTTGAAACTCCCTGCACGGCAATGAGAATATCGATGATTTTCCGGTAATATTCCTGCAATAGGCGGGTATTGTGACACGATATCCCTCTCAGGTAGAAACTCTCATCCCCCAGATCCTCCAGCAGGGCTTTGCCGGACTGATCATCATAGCTGTAGATACGGGGAACGGGAAGGCGGTTTTCGGAAAGAAACCGGCCAACTTGAATATAGGCTGAAAATTCCGTCGGATTGGGGTCGATAAGGAGAATAAGGCTGCGCTCCCCCTCCCTGATCCGGCAAAAAATCCGGTCCGATCCACCGGCAGTAAGGGCGGATATGACCGCCGAATTACTGAAACTGCCGCCAGGTGCATCCTTGAAAAGAGGCTCCTGGAGAATCACCTCTCGGCACAGGTTTTCCTGATGCAGGCTCTGCTGTTCTATCATCACGGTATTTCCTTCTCACAGACTTTCGATACTATTTGAGTTTCAATGAACAGTACTTTTCGTGTGTTTCGTGGTTAATATTCTTTATTATCTCTCCCGGCAGATAAAGCCATTACCCAATACAGCCCGCTGCGCCCGGGTGTCAGCCGACACCCTGGTCCCTGGCCAGAGGACGCAATCTTCTAAAAAGACATTATCTTCGATAATGCATCCATCTCCGATGGATACAAAACCCCGTAACTGAGCCCGGCTGGAAATCACTATCCCCGCACCGGCCCGATGGACACATCCGACACATCCGGTTGTATGCCCGGATGTCTGCGTAAGCCTGGCTGCCGGTACTTTCCTCTGAGAGCGATCGATCACAAGATGGCGATGGACATCGAGGTAACTGGTAATGGTTCCAAAATCCGCCCAGTAATGTCCCTGTCCCCTGAAACCGCAGATTTTTCCCATGCCCTCAGAGGCAATGATATCCTGATATATCCCTGGCATTTCGGAATATCCCTGTGGTATATAATCCAGGATCCGGGGGCTGAGGATCGAAATGCCGGTAAAGGTTAATGAGGTAGTGTGGCAATCCCTGCCAGCGGGCTCTGCACCGGGCTTTGCAAACAGGCTGACGATGTTCCCCCCCCGGTCCACAGAGACCGTATTGATCGGCGGATAATCCCAGAGGATCAAAGTTGCCAGGGCTCCTCTGGCCTGATGAAAATGCAGGGCGGAGGCAAGGTCAAGATCGGAAATAATGTCTCCGTTATAAACCCAGAATGGTTCCTCTCCCCGGAGGAAATCCCGGAAATTATCCAGCGCCCCGCCGGTGCCGAGTATTTCTTCCTCACGAGAGATACTGATTTTGATATTTTTTTTTAAGCGGCAGCCTGATGCCAGGCAGACATCAGATTCCAAATGCTCCCTGATCTGCTCAGCCCGGTAGTGCACATTGACTCCCACCTGCCGGATACCCTGATCATGCAGCCGCCAGAGCACATGATCTATGGCCGGGATGCCTAATATCGGCACCAGGACCTTGGGAAGATGGTCTGTCAGAGGCCGCAGCCTCTTCCCGAACCCGGCAGCCAGAACAATAGCCTTCATCCCAATGTCCTGCTATTCATAATGAAGATAATTCCTGCGGGTGGCCAGGAATTCGTCCAGTCCAGCAGCCCAGCCCGCTTCCATGTCGGTGAGTGGGGTATGCTCTTCGATCTGGCGGCGGACCTGATCTGTACCACAGAGGATATCGATGGGCAGCTTTTCGTACTCATATTCATAGGGAGGCGGTTTCCACTTCAGGCGGTCAGGATACAAGCGGTGAATTGCCTGGAGAATGGCGATTGCAGTCAGGTATGGTTTGAAGGAAGCCCAGTTTGTTACATGCAACTGGGCCCCTGCGCACAGCTCGCCCTGGAATTTATGGAACGTGGGTTGAAAATAGCAGGGCCGGAATACTACTCCCGGCAGGGAATGATCACGCAACTCGCGGACAAGGTTCCAGGGCTGGATAAAGGGGGCCCCGAAGATTTCGAACGGCAGCGTGGTTCCCCTTCCTTCCGAGACATTCGTTCCTTCCAGCAGACACATGCCCGGATAAACCCGGGCTGTTTGCAGGCCGGGCATATTCGGCGAAGGGGCCACCCAGGGCAGTCCTGTGTCGGCAAAGCTCATCCGGCGATTCCATCCTTCCATCCAGACTACCGTAAGATGAGCATCGAGCCGATGTTCCCGGTTCAGCAGACAGGCCAGCTCTCCAATGGTCAGGCCATAGCAGGCCGGGAGAGGAAAGAGCCCGACAAAGGACAGGAAATCCCCCTGTGAGACATTCCCCTCGACCTTCAGCCCCCCCAGGGGATTTGGCCGGTCCAGAACCACCACCTTCACATTCGTCTCCGCACAGGCTTCAAGACACAGGGCCATAGTCCAGATAAAGGTGTAGTAGCGGGCGCCAACATCCTGTAAATCGATAACCAGGGTATCGATGGTATCGAGAATATGCTTGTGCGGCTTCCGGATCTTTCCATACAGGCTGTACACCGGGAGCCCGAAGGTCGCCTCATGAAAGTCTTCCCACTCGATCATATTATCCTGGGTCTCTCCGTACAGCCCATGCTGGGGACCCATCAGGCAAACCAGCCGCCCGCCCAGCTTTTCCGTGAAGATTTCAACCGCATGGGTAAGGTCCGAAGCCACCGAAGCCGGATGAATCAGCAACCCGACTTTTTGGCCCAAGCCGTGAAAACCGTTTTTGAGAAGAACCTCTAAGCCTGAAAGAACCCTGTTCATAAGAGAACCTTTTTCCTTGAGAATTCAGGAGCCGGAAGCCAGGAGTCAGGAGTTAAAGAAAGTGGTCAGTAGTCAATATCCAGAATAACGGTCGTTTTTACTTCTGGCTCCTGACTTCTGACTCCTGCCGTAGTATAGCTATCTATTTAACCTATTCCTATGAGTCAAGTCAACTGGTTTCGTGTGCATGGTGAATCAAAGGGGCAATCGAGGGAAAAGCATTGACAAGGTGAAAAAACGAGATTACCATCCTTTTATGGAGCATAAAATATCCTTGAGGAGTTAATTCTTGGAGTTTATCAAAAACATCAGGGTATTTCTGGTAATCAATTTGGGGTGATTCCACCATTTTTTTATGCCTCCTTTACTACTTTTTTGAGGCATAAAGGATAAAAATTCACCTCATATAGCAAAATTTATTCCGATCTCGAGGGGTAAGTTCTGTATGGTGGGCCTGGTCTTATGGCAGCCTTCCGAAGGCCTCTTGAGCCAGTTCAGCGCTGATTTCATCACAGTTTCCCAGCAGCAATTCCATTTTCCGCCGGAATGCCGGGGGTGGAGCGGTCTTGTTAACCATGATGATAGGGCAATCCGGCGCTACTACATCGACCAGGCCTGCAACCGGATAAACATTGAGCGATGTTCCCATGACCAGCAGGAGATCAGCCTGGGGGATGTCCAGGGCAGCCGATTTAAAAAAGGCATCCGGCAATGCCTCGCCGAAAAAGACTATGTCCGGCTTGATAACGGATTGCGGATGACAGGTACACGAGGGCACTTTTCCTGCTCCTATATCTTTTTCGATATCGCTCAGTTGATACTTCCTGCCGCAGGACAGGCAGGTAGCGGTCTGGAAAGTGCCGTGGCAGGCTATGACCCGCTGGATATGGGCTGCCTTTTCAAGGCCGTCGATGTTTTGCGTGTAGTTGCGCAGGAGCTTTCCTTCTTCTTCCAGCATCCGGATAAACCGATGAGCAATGGTGGGCTGGTAATTGCCGGGTAAAAGCTCTCTGGCCAGCTCGAAAAAAGGTTCCGGATGATGAACAAAATAGTCGATATCAAAAATGGCCTCCGGATACGGGAGATGATACTTTTGCAGGTTGTAATAAAGCCCTGTTCCCGGTGACCGGAAATCGGGGATTCCCGCTGCCGTAGAGATTCCGGCTCCGGTTATGACGATAATACTCCATGCTTCCCGGATACGAGAAGCGCATTCTTTTATCTGATCGGACATGGATTTCTCAGCACTCCGGTATTATTGTCTTTTTATCCCAAGCCATTATAGCCCTGAACGCAGTGAGAAGTCAAACTGAAACCTCTCCTCGCGGGAAGGGACAGCAGGAGTTGCCCTGCTTGACAGGGAGGAATTTCACACCTGGCACGATCTTTGCTTCATTAAGAATCAGGACATAGAGCATTGACCTTGCGGGTAAAAAATTTCCCCTGGCCGGCTTTCTGGTTGCAGGAGAATGCAATACCGGTGTTTTTCAGCGATACAGTCCCAAAGAGGCAGAAGGAGTCAGGAGTATGAGTTATCAATCAGGAGTTATTTATTCAGTAGCAGGAGATATATACGTAAAAAAAACCGCTTTTCGCAAGGTTATTGTTCGATGGGTGATCGCCCTGGCAATGCTCACTCTTTTCCTCTATCCTCTCATTCGCTATCTGATTGCTCCTCCAAGCCAGGTCAGGTACCTGGAAGCTATCCAGATTCCGCTGGCCAGTCTCCCGGAAGGGGCTTTTCAGTTGATCGCTTACCGCGGCCAGCCGGTAATCGTCATTAATAATCATGGGAATATCAAAGCTCTTTCCGCCCTGTGCACGTATAGTGACTCGCTCCTGCAATGGGACAAGGATCGGGAAGAGCTGGTTTGCCCATCTCATGATGCCCTGTTTGATATCAATGGAAATGTGAAAGCCGGTCTGGCTCCCAGGCCCCTGGAGCGATTTAAACTCATGGTTGTAGAGGACCATATTGTCATTGGTGAGCTATAGCCTCGGAGAGATGCCAATCAACCAAATGCCAGAGCAGGGGGAGAATTCCCGACAAGTTGTCTGGCGGATACTGAACAGGTATAATTTATGACAGGATCGTAAATTATCCGGCTCCCTCGATTGAGTTAAGAGGCTAATTCCCTCCTGATGGTTAGAATTCCACTTTCGGAACCCGCTTTTCCTCTTCTGGCACCTGGTAATATACTCCCTTTTCAAAGCCAAAGAGCCCGGCAAAAATGCGGTCGGGAAATCTGCCGATAGTGGTATTGTACTCCTTGACCACGTCATTGTAGCGCATTCTTTCCACAGCGAGGCGATTCTCCGTACCGGCCAGCTCATCCATAAGCCGGTTGAAACTCTCATTGGCCTTCAATTCGGGATATCGCTCCACGATGACCAGTAATCTTCCGAGAGCGGACCCCATTTCCTGCGCTCCCTGGATTTTCTCCGGAATGGTTTGCGCGCCGGCCAGCTTTGCCCGTGCCTCGGCGATCTTGATGAATATTTCCTTCTCGTGAGCAGCATATCCCTTGACCGTATTCACCAGGTTGGGAATAAGATCGTTTCTCCTTTTGAGTTGATTATCGACCTGAGCCCATGCTCCGTCGATATTTTCTCTCAGGGTCACGAGTTTGTTGTAATGAGACACTCCCCAGCCAGCCAGCAGGACAAAAAATATGGCTATTGCGGCCAAAACCGCCAGAAAAATGCCAAGACCTCGCTTCATTTGTATCTCCTCCGTGAAAAGAAGTTAGTACCCTCCGCAGCAATTCCAGGTCAGTTGTAGGGGCAGGCCCCTGTGCCTGCCTTTGGGCGGCCACAGGGGGCCGCCCCTCCAGATTATTAAGCTGCCTGTTGTCTTCACTGACCACTGACCACTCTCCCCACTCCCCTTACCATCTGCCCGTTGCTCCACCGCCCCCGCTCGATCCTCCGCCGAACCCGCCGAACCCGCCGCTGCCCCAGCCGCCGAACCCGCCTCCACCGAACCCGCCGCCTCCCCTGCGGCCCCAGTAGCCGCCGCCTCGCGGGCCTAAGAGCCAATAGCACAGGAGGCCGCTCTTCCATCCCAGAAGAAGAACCAGGAGAAGCAGAGTGAATAAGAGTTCCACTCCGGCAGAATCAGGGGCTTTTTGATCTTCCGCTTCCGGCATTTCCGGCAGGCCGGTAATCCGGACCTGATACTCCCTGGCCACCTGGAAAACAACAGCCCTTGTTCCGGCTATGATTCCCTGTCCGTAGTTCTCTTTTTTAAAGGATGGGATCATGTACTTTCGGATGATTTCACCGGCCAGACCGTCAGGTAATATTCCCTCCAGTCCATAGCCGACCTCGATCCGGACTTCGCGCTCCTTCAGGGCCAGCAGGATGAGGACGCCGTTATCCTTGTCTTTGGTCCCGATGCCCCATTTTTCAAAGAGCTTGACTGCATAAAGGTTGATATCGTACGGGGCCACGCTCTCCAGGGTAACGAGCGCGATTTCGGCAGTGGTTTTCCGGTGAAGCTCCCGGATGATCCCGCTGATGGCCTCTTCTTCCCGGGGAGACAGAATCTGTGCATAATCATTGACATACCCCACAGGCTCAGGGAATTTCATCTCCTGACTGTCCGGCTGCGGTGACAGTGCAAGGGCCGGGGTGCTTTTCCCTCCTGCTGTCAGACACAGGAGACAAAGGAGAAGGGTTGCCAGGAAGAGCCGTGTCGGCAGGGCTTTAATCCGAGCGTGTGGATGGATCATAGAACCACCGGCAGGGTATCGACTTTTTGAGCCAGCACCTGAAGGTTATGGAGATAGGCATCCATGATGCTCTCCAGTTCCTGCTTTTTCATCCCGACTCTTCCTTCCTTAAGATCCAGCACCTTCATAAATACCTCAGCCTGAAGCTGGAAGCTTTCGGCTGTCTGCTGAATGATCCTTTCCCTGGACTGGGGAGGAATGCCTCCCTGAAGGCGGATAATGCTGCGAAAGACAGGGATGAGGGAGGTCAGGGAATAGGACAAAAGGTGCTCAAGCGGCTTTTTACATAATCCTGTTTCCAGGTAGGTCTGACGGATCCTGATCAGTTTGCCTTTGATTTCCTGCTCGCACTGAAGGCGGAGATTGGATTGATCGATGGTAAGCTTCTGGAAGATATCCTCACCATAGAGAGTGACATGCTTTTCCTTGATCTCGATGAATTCAATGGGGAAGGTATCACATGAAGAGAGAATGTGCTCCTCGGTGAAAAAGAGAGGTGCCGGAATTTTTCCCTTCCTGCCGGAGGCGATAAGCTTCAGGCTGTTTTGTAATGTGGAAAAGGGAATATCCTGAAAGATGAATACGAGATTGATATTGGATTTTTTGGGAATATAGCCTTCTCCGGCAGCGCTGCCATAGACGGTAACTGATCTCAGGTTTGCCTGGTGGATCTGAATCATGTCCTGGCAGTACCGGCTCACTGCCGACTGAATGCCGGGAGGCAATTTGTCCAGATTTTTCAGCTCGATCACCCTTTTTCTCCTTTGGGTTACACGGTGTTTGATGCACAAAAAAAGATAAAATCAGAGAGATTTTATTATTTATCAATCCGATTGTCAACTGAGGCCGAAGTCTTCCGGTTTTCTGTCGTGATATTTTTCCTGATTGCCCGAAAAGCAGATCAACATATAGTTGCCAGATGAGAAAGGAAGATTTATGCAAGAGATGGAAACAAAATACCGGGACGATTTTTGTCAGCGATGCGGGGAAATTTCCTGTACTCTCGACTTTAATGAGGCCCTTGAAACAATTCTCAACAATGTGGAGCGTTGTCTGGATATTCAGGCCTCTTCCATTCATCTTGTTGATAAGGCTTCGCAGACAATGGCGGTTGTGGCCGCCAGAAATCTGTCGAAGGAATATGCCGGTCAGGGGTATCTGCGGCTCGAAGATAATCCGGTGGAACGGGAAGTGCTCAAGGGAAAGGTCATTACCATTGCCGATGCCAGGGAGAATCCGGCATACCGGAAACTGGCCGAATCGGAAGGCATCCGCTCCATCCTCTGTGCTCCGCTGAAATCAAGGGACGTCATAATCGGCAGCCTCTGGGTTTTCACCCGCACGGAGCGGTCGTTCGATCCGGGAGAGATCAGCTACCTCACTACCCTGGCCAGCCAGGCAGGCGTGGTGCTGAGTAATGCCAAAATGTACCAGAGCCTGCACGCCCTGTCTGAAATAGGCAGAGCCATAACTTCCCGGCTGGATCTCCCGGAGGTCCTGCAGATGATTGCCGAAAAGGCTACTCAGCTCATGGGCGGCAGGGGAGCTTCTATCCTGCTGGTTGCGCGGCAGGAAGAGACCCTGGAGGTTGGCGCTACCTATGGCCTGAGTGAAAAATTCCTGAAAAAAGGGCCGGTGCATATTCAAAAATCACTCCGGGAATGCCTGGATCACCTGCTGGTTATTCCCGATGTTTCGAAAAGCCCGGATGTGCAGTATCCGGAGCACCTTGAGGAAGAGGGCATTCGCTCCATTTTCTGCATACCCTTGAAGGTCAGGGAAAGACCTATCGGCACGCTGAGAGTGTATATGGTTCATCCCCGGGAATTTTCCGCCGAGGATCTGGAGCTGCTGCAGATCTTCGCTGATTTCGGTGGCATTGCTATTGAAAATGCCAGGTTATTCAATCACATAAAAAGAGACTATGAAGATTTGACGCAAGATGTATGGCAATGGTATGACTGGGGCAAGAGATCACCGAATATATGAAAACCCCTTGTTAACAACATGACGCTCAGGATAGAGAGAATGCAGTATCAGGCTTTTGTGATTGAAAAGATAAGTTTTTTCTCCTGGCTGGAGGAACTGGGGCAGGAATTCCAGTTAATCGGGCCACGAGAGCGGGAGGGAGGCCCTGCCTTCAGCCGGATTGAATCCATCAAGGATCTGAATTTGGACTACGGGCTTACCATGATGGGGCCGCAAGTCCATCTCTACCACCCTGAAGAGCAAATCTGCACCATTGAGGAGAGGGGTGCAGGGTTTGAAGTCTCGGTCAGGCAGGAGGTTCCCCGGCAGGTTCTGATCGGTGTTCATTCCTGTGACCTTCACGCCATTCTGGTGCTTGACAGGGCTTTTTTGAAAGCGGGAATGGAGGACCGCAATTACCGGCTGTGGCGTGAAAATACCGTCGTGATCGGCCTTCACTGCCCCCATGTATGTCCCCAGTGCTTTTGCGCTTCCATGGGCACCGGGCCGTTTTTCGAGCCGAAGCAGGGATATGACTTCCTGCTGACCGATCTTGGGGACAGTTACCTGACCGAAACTCTGGGGAACCGGGCACTGAAACTTATCGCTCACCTGAATCCGCACCTGGCCACCCAGGACCACTTTGACCGGAAAAGCCAGCTTGGCCTGGAATTGCTCAACCAGTTTCAAAAGAGCATAGATACGACTCACCTGGTTGAGATCCTGCTGCGGAATCAGAATCACCCGGTCTGGTCCCAGACCGCCGACCAGCGATGCCTGAACTGTACCAATTGCACCAAAGTCTGCCCGACGTGCTTTTGCTACAACGTGAAGGATACCATCAGCTTTGACCTGACGCGGTGTGAACGAAGCCGGTACAAGGATTCCTGCCAGGAGCTGCATTTTGCCGAAGTGCACGGGGCAAATTTCCGCTCTACCCGGACAGCGCGGCTGCGTCAGTTTGTGACTCACAAGCTGGCTACCTGGGTGGAGCAGTTTGGCTGCTTTGGCTGCATCGGCTGCGGCCGGTGCATGACCTGGTGTCCGACCAAGATCGATCTGACGGATATGGCCAGGGAGATTATGGCTTCCGAGGGGCTTTATACAGCCGGGAGAGTGAAGAAGAGAGCGGATTGACAAGGCGCGAGACGCCAAAAAACAAAGGAAACCACAGAGACACAGAGACACAGAGACACTGAGATACTTAAGGCAGATACCGGGATTAAGGCACAGAGAAAAGCAACGGAGTGAGATAAACGGCTTATGGATCATCCACATTATCGAACCGCCAGGCTGGTAGAGGTTCAACCGGAGACAGCGGATACCAGCTCCTATGAATTTATTCTGGAAGATGGGCAGGATTTGCGGTTTTCACCCGGACAGTTTAATATGCTTGGTCTTCCGGGTGCAGGGGAGGCAGCTCTCTCATTCAGCTCCCTTTCGGCACCGGGCAGCAGCCGGTTCGTTCATACTATCCGCAGGGCAGGAAACGTAACCGGCCTGATCGAGGAGCTTCAACCCGGCCAGAGACTGATGGTCAGGGGACCTTTCGGGAATGGCTGGCCCATTGAACAGGCCGTGGGGTGTGACATCCTGCTGGTTGCCGGCGGGATCGGGCTGGCACCCATCAGACCCTTGCTTCTCCATTGTCTGGAGAAGAGAAACCGGATCAGAAACCTGGTTTTGATCTTCGGGGCCAGAACACCTGGCGAGATGATCTTTCAGCAGGATCTGGCCACCTGGCAGGAGCAGGATGAGGTAACCACGATCTACTGCGTTGACCGGCTGAGCGGAGAATCCTCCCTGCCGCTGCGGCAGGGACTGGTGACCCACTTCATGGAAGGGCTGGGCCTCGATCTTCGAAACACGGTGGCCTGTATCTGCGGCCCGGAGATCATGATGCGCTTTGTGGCCCGCAACCTCATGCTGCAAGGATACCGGGAAGAGCGGATTTTCGTTTCGATGGAAAGAAGAATGCGCTGCGGCACTGCCCATTGCGGCCATTGCCAGATTGGTTCCAAATTTGTCTGCCAGGACGGGCCGGTCTTTTCTTATCCCGATATCCAGCGATTTGCGGATACGGTCTTATAGAAATATGTCAGGCAGGGCAGGGCGCAGAACAAAAGACAGGGAGTCAGGATCATGCTGATGAAAAAAAAGAAACTCCGGCTGGGAGTCTTTAAATATAGCTGTTGTGCAGGGTGTGAATTTGAACTGATCTATTTTCAGAAACATATTCAGGAAACGTTCGACAATTCGGAAGTTGTCTATTTCCGGATGGGGGAGAGCGGCGGATCGGAGGATGGTCCCTTCGATCTTGTCCTGATCGATGGAGCCATTACCGAGGCCTGGCAGGCGGACCAGTTGAAAAGGGTGCGTCAGGCCACCAGGTTCCTGCTTCCGATTGGCTCCTGCGCGGTCAATGGAGGAATTCCGGCTATCAAGAACCATACCTCGGAACTGGAGATGGAAAAAAGAGTCTATCAGGATATTACCCCTGTTCATTCCATGAAGACCCATCCGGTGGATGATTATGTCCAGGTAGATGGGTATATCAAGGGGTGCCCTATAGGCAGGAGGGACCTGTACGAGGCTTTCACTTCTCTGCTGCTGGGGAAAAAACCTGATTTTTTCAACTATTCAGTCTGTGTGGAGTGCAAGATCAGGGGAAATACCTGTGTGCTGGTATCCTACGGCTGGCCCTGCATGGGGCCGGTCACCAATGCAGGCTGCGGAGCCTTATGTCCATCCTATAACCGTGCCTGCTACGCCTGCTGGGGTCCGATGGAAGATGCCAACGCACCGGCCCTGGCCCGGCAGTTTGAAGCGATGGGCCTGACCCCGGATGATATATTCCGCAGATTCACCCAGTATGGATCACCAAAACCGGAATTCCGCAGGGGAGCAGAACTCTATGGATCGACAACAAAACCCTTCTAAACCCAAGATCATAACTATCGATTATCTGGCCCGGACCGAAGGCGAAAGCGACCTGGTGGTAAAGCTCGAAGACAGCGATGTCAAGGAGGTCAGATTGAAAGTTTTCGAGCCACCCCGGTTTTTCGAGGGATTTTTGGTCGGTCGAAAATATAGTGAGGCAGGAGACATTGTCTCCCGCATTTGCGGCATCTGCCCCATTTCCCACATGACCACATCCCTCCAGGCGGTCGAGGATGCAATGGGTATTGTACCAAGCGTTCAGACCAAGCGGCTTCGCAGGCTGATGTGCGTGTCTCAGGTAGTGGCCAGCCATATTATCCACCTCTATATGCTTGCCCTGCCCGACTATTACGGGTATCCGGGATTTCCCGAGATGATGCATAAGTTCGAGAAGGAAACCAATTACTTTCTCAAAATGAAGGATGCACTCAACAACGTGGCCGAGCAGATCGGCGGACGGCCTCTCCATCCTGTCTCCATGGTGGTCAACGGCTTTACCAGGGTTCCGGCCAGGGAAACCCTGCTTTCCCTGGCTGACGGAATCAGGGCCGTATTGCCTATGGCTCATTATACCGCCCGGATGATAAGCGGCCTTTCATATCCTGACCTGGAAACGGAAGCCGAGTTTGTGTCTCTTCGAAAAGAGGATGAATACGGCTCAGAATATGCCATCAACGAAGGACGGCTGGTTTCCTCAAATGGGCTGAACCTGGAAATTCACAGCTACTCTTCCGCCTTTCATGAAGAGGAGCAGGAGTACGCTCATACCAAAAAATCTTTCCTGAGGGGAGGGAGCACGGTTATGTCGGGTGCCCTGGCCAGAGTAAATCTCAAGTTCGACCAGTTCCACGAGGAGACCAAAGACCTGGCCCGGGAAATAGGCTTCAGCGTGCCGGATAAAAATCCTTTCCATAACAATGTGGCTCAGGCTTTGGAAATCTACGATGGAATGCTGGAGAGCATTAAACTCCTTTCGGAAATCAATCCCCACCGGGAAGAGCCTGCGGTGAAAATCAGGGCAGGGGAGGGCATGGCAATTACCGAGGCACCAAGAGGGCTTCTCATGCACAGCTATGTCATCAACCGGCAGGGGGTAATCGAGAAGGCCAATCTGGTTACTCCCACTTCTCATAACTTTGCCAATATCGAAAAGGACATTCGCGCATTGGCCTTACGATACGCACACAGCGATGATGAGGATGCCCTTCGGTTGAAATGCGAGCAGCTCGTCCGGGCGTATGACCCGTGCTTTTCCTGCTCCGTGCATTGAGCCTGTCAGGGACGTTTCTCCAGGGCAAAGAGAAAGAAGCTGCACTTTTTAAACTGCCGGGTGCCTAACAGCTTATAATTTTTCTCCAGGTGCTGGAGAAATTCCTGAGAGGGATATTTGTGGCCGATGAGATACCATAAAAACCTTTTCCCGGATCCTTGCGCCAGAGCTTCGAAGGCCGGAATATCTTCCGCATTCTCATAGATGTGGCTGACCCTGAAGGGACTGGCTGCCTGCTGAAAGTAGTAGTCGAAATAACCGGCATTCCAGGCGCTGGCAATAATCAGGGACTGATCGCTGATCTCTTTGTTTTCCAGGACCACGTCAGCCACTTCGCGAAACTGGTCCTTGGTTATCCGGTAATAATACTCGTTTGTAAGTAAAAGACTCGAACACCCGGCGATGACAACGGCTGCCAGCAGGGCAGCCGACAGGTCTTTATTCTTTATGCTGGTTATCCCTCTGGCCATCATCAGTATCAGGGGAGGGAGGATGATAATCGTATTCCTGTCTGTCAGAACCGGGGTTGACAGGATCGACCGGGCATAAGCTGTAACCAGGGGAACTATCACCCAGACCAGGACAAGTGCTGATCGGTTGAACCCGGGTTGGGTATCGTTTTCCCCTTCATTTTTCCGGAAATACCAGAAACAAAAAAGGCACAGCGAAGCAAGGAGGAAAAAAGTCTCGCTCCTGCCCCAATACTCGTGAAAATACTGGATGAAAAAATCGACACGCGGTCTGGGTATCCATGTTTCGGCAAGCTGCATCTTGGCTCTGATGACTGAAATCTGCGGCAGATAGAGGATACCGATACCAAGCTGACTGGCCAGTATCTTCAGATAACCTTTCTCTCCTCTGCGGCCTCCATAGGCAAGCGCCATCAGGATAAAGACAAATTGGGAAAAGAGAACCAGGATTCCAAAGTAATGCGTGTAGATCAGCATGGTGGTGGAGAGAATATACAGGATATATGAAAGAACCAGACCGCTCTGACTGCGTGAGGCCGTGCTCTGGGGCTGAATTTTCAGGAAAAACAGATATGAGCAGATTGACAGCAGAAGCAGCAGGCTGTAGCTTCTCACCTCCTGGGAATAGTAAATGCCGAACTGGGAGATCGCGAGGATCAGGGCGCTGATCAGGGCCTCCCGCGCGGTGTACAGCGTGCGGCCAAGGAAAAAGATGGCCGCGATAGCGAGTACTCCGAAAAGGGCGGATAATGCCCTGACCGAAAATGGACTGCTTCCGATATTTTTTCGCCACAGATAGAGCAGGCAGTAGTAGAGCGGCGGATGAACATCCGATTTGCTCGATTCGATTACTTCACCCAGGCTGTTGAAATCAGTCCTGACCACGCTGCTCAGCTCGTCGTTCCACAGCGATTGATAATCCAGTTTCGCAAACCGGAGTATTCCTCCGATCAGGATGATAACCAGGAGGAACATGATGGTTCTGTTACCTTTGTCTTTCCCGTTACCTGTGTTTTGGGTATCCAATGACTTTCCGGTATGTTCTGCCATATAATTCCAGCAATCCTTTCTATTTTTTTACCCTACTATACTACACAATGAGTTTCCAAGGCAAGGCAGCATCAGCAGCAGTAGAGATAAATGTTTCGCATCCGAGTCATTATCAGAATTCGAGGTATAATAATGAAAAGTTATGTTTTGAATTGCAGGTCTGTTGAAGTGTCTTTTTTTGCTTTTACCTGGATAAAAACCTGGTAGAGAGAGTAGAGAGATTCGATTGAAATCCAGATTAAGACAAAAGCGCCTACAAGCATAAATACATGGCGCTCCTGATATTTATCTGGAGTGAGAAGAACTCCGGGGGATATTAATATCTCATATAACATGTTGCAGGCAGCAGTGATGCCTGTACATGATAAAATTATTTTTATCGCACTATTGAGGTCTGGTCTTATGTTATCACGTGAACAACAATAAAGATAATACCCAATTAAAGCAAATCCAATACATACACCCAAAAACCAATGACAGGGGGTCATCAAAAAACCATACTAGTTAATTATTCTCATTTTTTAAATTTTTTTTCCATAAATTCGCTATATGATAATCTGATCCGACCAGAAATCCTAATATCCCCCCAATCAGTACTCCCCAAGGGTAAAATATTTTCCCGCCGAGGAAAGCCCCACCACTAATACAAGCTAAAATTATGGTTGACCTATGTTCTTTCATAAATTATTATCCTTAGTTTTAATAAATTAATATTTAAATACATTGCGGTTTCCTATTTAAGAAGACGGAAAACATATTTTTCTCTTATCGTAGTTTTTAGCTTGTATATAGTATACACAGATAAAAAATCTGATGTCAAATTAAAATACAAAAAATTTGATACTAAAAATATTAAATAATGACAGATGGACGGACTTTTCTCCCTGCAAAACCTGCGGGGACAAGCTTAATATTACAACGAGACTTTTTCCTTTCCCCTCACATAAGAGGAGTGGTTAGAGGACTCCAGGGGGTGATGTATTATGACCATTCCTCTTTCATTAAGTGAAAGTCTCGTTGTAATATTAAGAGTGTATGCTACAAGGACAGAAACAACTTTTTATCAACCGGGAATTGGTGAAACAATGCTTCGGCAACACCTGCACGTATCGAGGTGATTCTTATCCTGACGGATTTGAATACTCCATCAAGTACAAGAGTTCAAAAGGTGAATCCCTGGCAACGCCCCCTTTACCACGTGTTATTCTCCAACCAGTGATCAGGATGGAGACGGGATTGTTGATGCCGGGGATAACTGTCCTTTCTCACCGAACCCTGATCAGCAGGACATTGATAATTTCATTTGCGGCACTAGTTGGCATCGGCGCTCTCACTGAGTTGAAATTTATCGACAATTGACACCATATTCTGAGCATTGCCGGCGTTTTGCTGGGTGACTCTGCTGATATTGAATAATGCCTGGTTAATCTGCTCGATCCCTTTGACCTGTTCTTCGGAGGCCAGGGATATCTCCTGAACCATATCGCTGGCTTTGCAGATACGATTGGAGACCTCGGAAAAAATTGTGCTTGTTGTACTGAGCAGGGTATGGCCATTTTCGATTTCCCTGACTGTTTTCTCGATTATTTCCGCCGTGTTTTTTGCAGCTTCCGAAGCCCTCATGGCCAGGTTCCTCACCTCATCCGCTACCACGGCAAAACCGGCTCCGGACTCTCCCGCTCTGGCTGCTTCAACTGCGGCATTCAGGGCCAGCAGATTGGTTTGAAAAGCAATCTCGTCAATTGTTTTAATAATGTTTTTCGTCTTTTGGCTGGCATCGGAAACATGCTTCATGGACTCGGTCAATTCGATCATAGCTGTATTGGCCTGCCCGATGGTTTCTTTCGTTTCCGACATCAATATATTGCCCTGGCTGGCATTTTCAGCATTTTGCTTTGTCATGGCCGTTATTTCTTCCAGAGAAGCGGAAGTCTGCTCCAGCGATGCAGCCTGCTCGGATGATCCATCTGACAGGCTCCTGGAGGCGGCGACGATTTCACCGATGGTCTTTTTGAGATATATGCCCATCTGCCGGAGTGATAAGGCCAATTGACCGACTTCATCCCTGCTTTCAACTTCAATATCGGTACCATCGAGGTTCCCGGAGCTGATCCGTTCGGCAAATTCGGAACAGGCCCGTAAGGGAGTGGTAATTTTTTTGGCCATAATCCAGAACGCGAAGAACGCAATAATGGAAACAATTAAGCTAACAGCCATTATTTTCAAGAAGATACCTTTGATCTGGCCTCTCAGGGCGGATGCTTTTTCAGCTACCGCTACATCTATGGAATCGATATAAACACCAGTGCCGATTATCCAGCCAAGGGGCTTATATAGCCTGACATACGACAATTTAGGCTGTTCTTGTGTCAGCCCGTCTTTAGTAGGCTTGGGCCAGAGGTAATCCACAAATCCTTCGCCATCTTTGGCGCACACATCGACAAAGGCTGCGAAAAGGTTTTTCTTCTCCCCCAGGGCACAGTTGTATTTTGCATCATCCAGAACCTTCCCATCAAGCTCCGGCACCGTAGGATGCATTATCATCCTGGGATATGGCCGTCCCATATCGTTTATCCAGAAGTAGCCGATCTTGTTGTCATATCTCATTTTACCGATATCTATCTTTACTTTCTCGATAGCATCCCGGACAGCGTCATCCACATATATGCCGGTGCCGATTATCCACCCCCAGTCGGGAATCAGTCTGACATAGGACAATTTGGGCTGCTCCTGGGTCAGCCCGCCTTTAGTAGGCTTGGGCCAGAGGTAATCCACAAACCCTTCGCCATCTTTGGCGCACACATCGACAAAGGCTGCGAAAAGGTTTTTCTTCTCCCCCAGGGCACAGTTGTATTTTGCATCATCCAGAACCTTCCCATCAAGGTCCGGCACCGTAGGATGCATTATCATCCTGGGATATGGCCGTCCCATATCGTTTATCCAGACATAACCCGTTCCCTGCGCATAGCGGATCCTTCTGACATTTTCAATCGCCCGCTGCTGTGCCTGTTCAAGTGTCAGATCACCCTTTGCAACTAAGGATTTTGCATCCTCGATAAAATCATTGGCAACGTCGATAATATTTTTTAACTCCTGGCCATATCTCTTTTGGAGATATTCTCTGTCCTGAGCATGCTGGTAATTCGAGTTGACGGTTTCAAAGGCGATATCAATATAGTTTTTCAGGGTCTCTTTTACTTTATTCAGTTCTTCCGCTCTAAATTCTTCGATTTCCGTTTCAACATTTTTTTTCACGGTGTGAACTAAAGATAAGGAAATGAGCAGGGAGGACATCGCCATCACTGAACATAAAATAATCAGGAATTTCCAATGCATTTTGATATTTTTCAGCATATCCAGCTCCTTATGCCTCTTGTGAAATGTAGCGTTCATCCACGTGCCCAAATGGTGACTCTCATCTGGCGTAAATCTTGATATTCCCAATAACCATACTTTTCTTATCGAGTAAACCTTTATCCTGCTTGGGTAGACTCACATACCTGCAAAATTCGATCTACCTGAATCCAGAGCGAACGACTTATACATGGTAAGCTCCAGCGTTTTTCCCCTGAATTTTTGTAACTACTCAGGCATAGGCAGGAGATGGTTATAGTTTTCATGATTTTTGTAGATTATCCGATAAGGTATAAAGGAGAGATGAAAAAGTAATTGAATATGAAAAGCGTCAAGTATTTGATATTGCCCCTATTCGGGTGGAAGTGACGGAGCATCGGGCAGAAATCAAGGATTGCCCTCATTGTGGTAAACGCAACAGGGCAGAGTTTCCATCCGAGGTGAGCCAGCCAGTACAGTATGGGAGTGGCATCAAGGCATGGGCTGTGTATTTCAACCAGTATCATTTTATCCCACTGGAGCGTACGTGTGAGATCTTTGAGGATCTGGTTGATCATCGGCTTTGCGAGGCATCTGTGTTGCAGGCGAATACAGAGTTGGCAGAGTGTGTAAAACCAGCTTGTGAGGCGATCAAGCAGCGGTTGATAGCATCTGAGGTGGTCAACTTTGATGAATCCGGCTTACGAGTAGAAGGCAAGCTTAACTGGCTGCATGTGGCCAGTACTGCAAAACTTACTTATTACCAGGTCCATCGCAAGAGGGGTAAAGAGGCAATGGATCAGATAGGTATCTTGCCTGAATTTAAAGGAGTTGCCGTTCATGACCACTGGGCACCGTATTCTAACTACGACCAATGCCGTCATAGTCTGTGTAATGCTCATCATTTACGAGAGCTTATCTTCATTCATGAGTGCTACCACCAGGAATGGGCAGAGCAGATGAAGGAGCTGCTGGTGGAGATTAAAGGGCAAGTGGATCATAGCCGTCTACAAAGCAATCAGCTCAATCCCAAAGAGGTTGAAAAGTTTGAAACCATTTATAGTAAGCTTATTGAGAAAGGATTAGAGGTCAATCACCCTCCTCCCCAGGAGCAGGTGCCAAAAAAGAAAAGAGGCAAGGTCAAGCAATCTCCCCCTAAAAACCTCCTTGACCGATTAAAGGAGCACAAACAGCAGGTGCTGACCTTTATGTATGACTTCCGTGTACCTTTTGATAACAATCAGGGAGAAAGGGATGTCCGGATGGTGAAAGTCAAGCAGAAAGTGTCAGGTTCTTTCCGAACACGAGAAAGAGCAGATAATTTCTGTTGTAGTCGTAGTTATATCTCTACAGTAAGGAAAAATAGTCTCAGGGTCATCGATGCTATCAAAGATGCTTTCAAGGGAGTTCTCTTTATCCCCTCCCTCGTCGAATAAATCTCAATGAATCTCTATATCCAGGCTGAGTAGTTACGAATTTTTAAAAAAACGCACCGCGTTCCTCAAAATAAGATAAAAAATTGCAGGATTATGTCATTGTCTTCACCTTGACGATGAAAAGTTACATTCTCCAGGCATACCTATCTCCTCACACCTGGCGATTAGCGGTGTATCAGGGAGCCAGGGATAGCCAATATGCCTATACCGGCAATGGATTCAGTACCCGATACAGCCGTAGCAGATGAAGTGATCATAGTCTAAGTCCTTGATGTTGAGCTCGATCTTGGCCCGCTTATTGTAGTCTTCCCACACCTCTTCGGGGGCTCATATCCAGTTGGTTATGGCAAATGATCTGATAGCGCCATCTGGGAAAGAGAATCCCCTGGCCGTTATCCTCATGACCTGCTAACTTTTTTACTGCTACAAAATCACGGGGATGTTCCCAGTTATGCAGGCAGAAGGAGAAGGATGCTCCATAGATAGTAAGGTCAGGGTCTCAGGATCAGGATAGGCACAGATACCAAGCTTTTTCTTCAGTACATCGTCCAGGTTTAATGCCCGGCTGCTCTCGATGCGATCATAACCCAGGATATTCTGCACAATCAAAATATGTACCTGCTCTTTCGAAATCCCCGGCAGACCAATCACATGCACAAAATCCACCAAAAACTGTGGACCCAGTGCAGAAAGGGTCGCATTTTTGTCATCTGCTCTATAGGTGAAGTCTGATAATTGGAGTTGCTTGGTGAGCTTTGCCTTATCTTTTTTTTCCTGCCGCTCTTGTGCTCTTCTTACTTGTCGTGATATACTCATTGTCGGGCTCCTTTCAAGGTTTACTTAACGATTTCAATATCATACCTGATCGGAGCCCTCTCTGCAACAAATTATTTTAGATTTGTTCTATTATTTCAAATAATTATCCTGCTGCCTCTGGTTTCAGGTTTAAATGATCATAATTGTCAAAAATAAAGATTTGACCCCAATATTCCAGGAGGCTCTGGAGAAGCTGATTTGCCTCATGTGCCCGGCAATTGAAACCTTTCAGATAACCAAAAAGTTCTATCAGACAAGGCGCTTGCGGGATTTGCTCTCTGCTCCCTTCTCCTGGAAGGAGATTTGTGCCCTTCAGGGCGTGTCCCTGAAGGTTAACCAGGGGGAAGTATTCTGCCTGCTGGGGCCAAACGGGGCCGGAAAGACAACCCTTATCAAGATTCTCTGCACCCTGATGCTGCCGACCGAAGGCCGTGCCCTGGTCAATGGGCTCGATGTAACTGCCAGCCCCGGTGAGGTGAGGCGGGCCATCGGCTATGTCATCAGCGAGGAGCGCAGTTTTTACTGGCGGCTCACTGCCTGGCAGAACCTGAAATTTTTCGGCATCCTGAATAATATTCCGGCCACGGAACTGGATCGGCGGATTACCAGTGTGCTGAAGCTCGTTGACCTTGAGGGGAAGGCACAGACCCTGTTCAAGGATTTCTCCCTGGGGATGAAGCAGAGACTGGCTATTGCCCGCGCCCTTTTGACCGATCCGCTCATCCTGTTTATGGATGAGCCCACCCGCTCCCTGGACCCTGCCAGTGCCGACTCCCTGAGACGCTTCATCCGGAGGCAGATCGTTGACCGGGAGGGCAAAACCGTTTTTCTGGCTACCCACAATCTGAAGGAAGTCGAAGAGATCGGCCACCGCATGGCCATCATTCACGGGGGGAAGGTCAAAGCCTGCGGCACTCCGGCGGAGATGCATCCCGTGCTTGAGCGGCTGGACCGATATGTGATCCGCTTACAGGCACTTCCCTCTGACTTTATCGGGAGATTGAACCGGCAGCTTGGAGGAAGGATCGGCATCCGGGTGATTACCGGAACAGGGCAGGACTCAAATGGGGCAGGGCAGGGGACGGCAGGGCAGGGAGCAGCAGGGCAGGGGGCCGAACTGGAGGTCAGCCTTGGTGAGGCAGACGGACACGACCGGCTGGAAATCCCGGATGTGATCTCCTGTATGGTCGCTCTGGGTGCCCGCATAGAAGGCTGCCTGAAAAAGGAAATCCCGCTTTATGAAATCTACTCAGTCTATACCAGGGGTGAATAGAGCAGGGGAGGGGGGCAGACAAACGTGTGTATGGTGAAGATTATCAGACAATTGAGCGGAGCAGCGGCGGCATGAGTTTTCCCAGAAAGGCCCTGGCCTTTATCCGGCGAGATTTCATTGAGGAGACGAGCTATAAGTTTTCCTTCTTTCTCCAGTTCTTTAGCATCTTCATCTCGGTCATGGTTTACTATTTTATTGCCAGACTCTTTGGAGCAGCGGCCGTTCCCTACCTGAAGCCCTATGGCGGAGACTATTTCTCCTTTGTCCTGATCGGCGTGGCTTTCACCAACTATCTGGAGATCGCCCTGCACAGTTTTTCCTCCAGCATCAGAAACGCCCAGATGACCGGCACCCTGGAAGCTGTTCTGGTTACCCAGACCGAGATACCGACCATCATTGTTTCTTCCGCGCTCTACAGCTTTATCTGGACCTCGTTCCGGGTTATCGTTTACCTGATGATCGGCATCTTCCTGTTCAAGGTCAATATCAGTCAGGCAAATTTTGCCGGTGCAGCCGTGATTCTGCTCCTGACCATTACCACCTTCAGCAGTATCGGCATCATCTCGGCCAGTTTCATTATGGTTCTGAAGAAAGGGGACCCGGTGGCCAGCATATTTTCAGGCCTGTCCTGGTTTCTGGGCGGGGTGTATTACCCGATTGCGGTCCTGCCGTCCTGGCTCAGGAGATTTTCGTATATCATCCCGCTGACCTATTCTCTTGAGGGGATGCGGTTTGCCCTGCTCAAGGGCTACTCCCTGAAAGAGCTGAGCCCGAATATCATGGGCCTGGGACTTTTCTCGATGATCATGCTGCCCTTCAGCATCCTTGGCTTTCGCCTGGCCGTAAACAAGGCCAAGCGGGACGGCAGCCTTACGCATTATTAAAAAATTTTAACCACGAAACACACGAAACACACGAAAGTATTTTATAAAACAATTCTTTCTATTTGTACCTTGGGGTAGTGCCCAAAGTTTACCAGCAGGCCAAGGCGCAGACCTGTTGCTTTCAGGTAATTAAAAACCTGTGCTTTGTGCTCATCTGCAAGTTCTTTTACCGCCTTTAATTCGATTCCTTGAATAGCGTAACATTCCTCCCTGTAAAGAATCTTTTTTTCGTGTATTTCGTGTGTTTCGTGGTTCATACAAGCTTTTTGCCTGTCGTCTAGACGGTCATCTTCATGATTATCCAGTTCTTGCCCTGGGTGTGGATCAGGGCATACCTGCCCGTAAGTCGCTGGCCGCTCAGTTCGAAGACGATCTTTTTTCCGCTCCGCTCTTCCAGCCGGTATTCTCCCCGGTCCCAGATTTCGACTGTGCCTGCGCCGTAATTGCCTTCAGGAATGATGCCTTCAAAGGAGATGTAGTCCAGGGGGTGATCCTCGGTCTCGACTGCCAGCCGTTTGATTTTGGGTTCATCAGGCACGCCTTTGGGCACGGCCCAGCTTTTCAGGACTCCATCCATCTCCAGCCGGAAATCGTAGTGAAGATGGGTGGCCTGATGCCTGTGCACCACGAATCGCAGCCGTGCAGGGTCGCTGATCTGCTGATCGCCCGCGGGTTCCGGCGTGGCCGGGAAATTCCTTTTCTTTCGGTATTCATCCAGGGAGATAAGCCTCACCTCCTGCTTTTCTCAAGTGCCTCCGGGCTTCTCCGGCTGCTTATTTCCGTTCCTTAAGGGCTTGCACAAACTCGATGATTTCATTGGTGCCGTCGATATTTCCCAGGGCCATGATGTGAATCCCGTTGACATACGGGTATATCTGCTGGATAAGCTCACAGGCGATCCTGACACCGGCCTTACCATCCTGCCGCAGCCTGTCCATGACCTGTTCCGGGATATCGACCCCGGCCACGTTTTTTTGCATGTACTCGGCCATCTTCAAGCCCTTGAGAGGCATAATACCCAGAATTACCGGCACCTGCAGGGGGCTCATCTCCTGCATGAAAGCAATGGCCTTCTCGGCATCATAGACCGGCTGGGTCTGGAAAAAATGCGCACCGGCCTGTATTTTATCCTGAACTCTTCTGAATTCGATCTCCCTGTTTCTGGCCGAAGGTGCTGCGGTGGCGGAAATGGTAAAATCCGTGCAGCCGCCAAATTCCTTTTCATTATAATCGACCCCGCGGTTCATGTTTCTGATGAGGGAGATCAGCCCCAGGGTGTCGAGGTCATAGACAGGTTTCGATGGATACGGCCCATGCTGAGGGCCATCTCCCGTAGTCGGCAGAATGAAGCGAATCCCCAGGGCATGAGCGCCGAGAAGGTCTGCCTGAGTACCCAGGAGGCTCCGGTCCCGGCAGGTAAAATGGGGGATAGTCTCAATCCCCAGCTCGGTCTGAACGATATGCGACAGGGCAATCGAGTTGATCCGCAGATTGGCCATAGGACAATCATGAATGTTGACTGCATCAAGGGGCAGATATCTGCGTGCCTTCTCTAACGTTTCCTCGACATTCACCCCATTGGTAGGGCCCAGCTCGGTGGTGATTACAAATTGCTTTCCCAGTTTCTCTTTAAAGCTCATTCCCGCTGACTCCTTCTAAGCGTGGGTTATGCCTTCGACCCACTGGCCGTAACAGGCATTGAGAGAACTTTCCAGGGTACGGAGCGACTCTTCCACCAGATGACGAAAGTCCTTGTCGATCTTGAGATATTCTTTGTGTAGATCCTTCAGGAGATTGTCTTTGGCAATTCGGAGGTCCTTCATGGCCTTCTCCAGTTCAAGAGAATAGGCATCGACAACCTTTTGCCGGTATGAATCTATCATCAGCCTGACCTGGCTCTTGAAATCATCCACAGCGAGAATCTCCCGGGTGATTTTAAAGAAATGATACCCCATAATCGCCTGCCGCACCGCTTCCGAAAACATCCGTGGATTAATGAACACAGACTTCACGAGGTAGTTCAGGTAATGGTGCCCATAGGAAGAAAAGGTCTGCCTGGTGAGCGACAGAAAGAAAGCATACATCTCTCTGGTCCTTACCCGGCGGGAGGAATTCTGATGGGGGTGAATGTTGCGCAGGAAATTCAGGCAGCGGTCAAAGTATGATTTGGGTTGGTAAATTTGAGCAATAACCCGCTTATATCCGTCGAGAAGGGTTGAAATATCCATTCTGGGCGTAAAGTTCAACTGGAGGTCATGGGTATTGTTCCCTGTGGAATCCTGCAGGAGCCTGCCTTCATTTTGCAGACGGCGATAGAGCTGGGTGCCGGGCAGAGCGGTCAGCAGCCCCACCATGGCCAGGACAATTCCCGACTCCTGAATGAATTGGACCTGACGTTCGAAAATGTCCGGCGGATCGGTATCAAAGCCAACGATAAAGCCGCCAGCCACCTCGATCCCCTTATTCTGGATTTTGATCACGCTGTCAAACAGATCCTGTCTCACATTCTGAGATTTGCCCGCCTCGATGAGCGTTTCCCTGACCGGCGTTTCGATTCCCAAAAATACCATGTTGAACCCGGCAGCACCCATCATATCCATAAGCTCTTCATCACCAGCCATATCCACCGAAGCTTCCGTAAATAAGTCGAATGGATAGCCGTGCTGTTTCTGCCAGGCGGCAATCAGGGGCAAAAGCTGTTTAACCTGCTGCTTATTGCCGATGAAGTTATCATCCACGATAAATACAGACCCCCGCCAGCCAAGAGAATACAGGAGGTTAATCTCACTCATAAACTGCTGATTGGTTTTCGTGCGCAGCTTGCGGCCAAACATCTCGATGATATCACAGAATTCACAGTTAAACGGGCATCCGCGAGAGTATTGCAGGGCCATACTGCCGTAATCATGGATGGAGGAAAGCAGGTCGAATCGCGGCAAGGGTGTAGTCGTAATATCCGCTCTGTCCTGGGCAGTATAAATATGCCTGGCCTGTCCTCTTTCAAAATCGGATAAAAATAGCGGCAGAGTCACTTCAGCTTCATTCAGGATAAAGTAGTCGACATTTTCTATTTTTTCATAGGAAGAGGTGGGATAGGGGCCTCCTGCCGCCAGCGGAACAGCCAATCGCCGGCACCGTGCCGCCAGCCTGGCAAAAGATTCCTTTTGCACGATCATGGCTGAGGTAAGTACCAGATCTGCCTGGGCAATCATTTCATCATCCAGCGGCATCACATTCATATCAACAAACTTGAGCTCATAGGAGGGGGGAAGCATGGCTGCTACGGTCAAAAGACCAAGTGGCGGAATCGCTGCCTTCTTGCCGACAAACGGCAGAGCATACCGGAAGCTCCAGTAAGTAGGCGGAATCTCCGGGTAAACAAGTAAAACCTGTTTGGAGGGCTGTGCCCCTCTGGCATTTCTTTTATCTTTTTTCAGGACATTTGTCATCGCTTTTCCTCTTCATACAAAATCATACATCATACAAAATCATACATCGAGAGAAGGGCAGAAGGTTTCCAATATTGAATATATCGTCAGGAGCTGCCTTATCCTTCTGCCTGTTTCAGGTACTTGAGTATAACGCAGGGATGAGCATGTGGTCACTTTTTGAGAATTCAGGAGTCAGGAGCCAGAATAAAGGCTGTCTTTTCTCCTGACTTCTGAATTCTGACTCCTGGAGTTATGAATGCGGCAGCACCATGGTACATCTTGTTCCCTGTCCCGGCATACTGTCAAAGAGAATATGGCCATTATGGGCTTCAATTATCCGTTGGGCAATTGTAAGACCCAATCCAATATTTCGGGTTTTGGTAGTAAAAAAAGCCTCAGTGATATGGGGTAGATACTTCGGGTCAATCCCTGTTCCCTGATCGATGATCCTGACCTCCAGGGTTTTTTTGGCATACGCGGTCTGGATGGTGAGCTCTCCCCCTTCAGGCATGGCCTGAATTGAGTTTCGGATGACCTGGGAAAAGGCAATCTGCATCTGTTCAGGATCGATCATGCTGACCGGGATAAGCGGATCCAATTGAAAATTGACTTTAATCTTTTGAGAGATTGGGATATGATGAACGGTTTCCGTTAAAATTTCATTCACCTGCGAGGGCACCGGATTGGTCTGTATCTTCCTGGTAACAGACAGGAGAGTTGAGAGAAACCTGTTCGAGCTGGCGATTTCATTTTCGACGATGTGAATATACTTGGGGAAAACAGGATCAGCCTGATCAGGTATCTTTTTCTGGAGGAAATACAGCGCATTGTTGATCGTGGTAAAAGGGTTTTTCAACTCATGGGCGATAAAAGAAGTAAGCCGATCCAGAATCTTAAGTTTCTCCTCGTAAACGAGGGGAGGTTGCTCTTTTTCAGCGGGGAGGGGCGCCTCCGCCGCTCTTGTCTCACCTCGTCTGGCCTGCCTGGCTCTTCTCTCCTGAGATGAGAGGAATTGAATCATCCGGCTGACAAGCTGAAGAACGACTGCCGGGGATTCCAGGTCGTCAACATAATAGGAGAATGCTCCTTCCATGATGGCCTGGTTAAGAACCTTCTCGTTGCCCGGAGGGGCGATGACCAGCATCTCAGCAGGGAAGTTTTTTGAAACCACAGCCCGAACCAGGCGAAGGATGTCAATAGCCGGAGGATGATGATAGATAATAACAATATCACAGAGGTGAGACTCCAATTTACTGAGACAGATATCTTCCGATTCAGCTATGTCAATTGTCATTTGAATCTTCTGAAAGTCCAGAGGAGTAATGATCCTTTGAATAAACTGGCTAGAATCGGCAACGAAAATTCCCTGAAAATTTATCATCTTCTATCTTTATTTACACTGACAATTTTGGTATAAAAGCCTTAAACTGCTGGATGCCGGAGGCGACAGCCAGGAACTTGAGCTCGTCTATCTAATTAGCATACATCATTAGAATAAAATTTGCACTACAAAACTTGCGATGTTGATTAAATACCTGAAATTCTCATTCAGAAAGCAAGAATTTCCCATGCCTGTTTTCATCTGTTTCGGAATATATTTTTTTATTGACTACCTTTTCATACCTATTTTAATTGGATTGATCCTGCATAAGGAGTTGGCATCAAAACAAGCCTATATTTAATGATGAATCCTGGGGTATTATTCCGAAACTTATTAAGAGGAATGTCGCAAGGATATTTTTTCCTCAATAAGCATATTTTTTGTCTCTCTCTCATTGATCTCATGGCATATCGGGGAAGGGATAAAGGGGGCTGTGTTTATGAGAAAGGTATGCATTGAGCTTGCTGATTTGATCGAAGCCTTTGAAAATGAGGCTGAAGGCATTTTTTATTATCTGGATTTATTGAGTGGCGAGATTGTTAAAGTCTCCGAAGACTATTGTGCTGACGAGACGATCTCACAGATTGATTATAATGATCCTGACCGTTTTTTAAAAATTGATCCTCTGTCATCGGATGAGCTGCACAAGGTACGGGAAGATTTTCTGGAATCAGTTGAAGATGAACGTATTCGGGACAAACTGGAGGTCGCCCTCATGCACAGGGGACCAATCAGGAAGTTTTCCGAGGTTATCGAGAATTATCCGGAGTACCACCAAAAGTGGAATCAGTTTCAAAAACAGCAGATGAAAGCTTACGCTCAGAAATGGGCAAGCACTCTCGATTTAGCTGTTGAGTTTATCTGATCAGAAGCACAAAAATGGCTTCCCCGAAAATTACTGGCTTGTTTAAACTGCCGGCCAATGGCTGCTCATCCGGGTATTGCCATTTAGTTTGAATTCGAGTACCATAGTATGGTTTGAGAGAACCGGGCGACCTGCAAAGTCGCCGAATACTGATCACTGACCACTGATCACTGAATGCTGATCACTGGCCACTTGAAGACAAGAGAGGAAAGACCAATGCCGATCTATGAATACCAGTGTCTGGATTGTCACCAGGACTTTGAAAAGCTCGTCACGTTCGGCCACAAGGAGGCGGTTGCCTGTCCCCATTGTCATGGGTATCATGTGGACAAACAACTGTCAACCTTTGGCGCGAAAATTTCCAGGGGAAAGAATTCCCTTGCCGAGGGGAAATTTTCTTCCTCGGCTGGTTGCGGCTCCTGCACCAGCAAAAATTGCAGTACCTGCAGATAGAGCTTTTCCCGTAAAAACAGGCAGCGATTCTTCAGTGGACAAAATTAGGAGGGATGGTCAGAGAAATTTTTCCTGCTTTTCCTGGAGCTCCTTACAGTGTACACACAAGGTGACGAACGGCCGGGCTACGAGACGTTTTAATCCTATCTCTTCTCCGCAGTTGTCACAGATTCCGAATGTTCCATCTTCAATGCGCTCCAGAGCATGGTCGATTTTAACCAGGAGCTTTCTCTCCCTGTCTCTCATCCTCAGCATAAAATTCCTGTCCGATTCAAATGAAGATTGATCGGCAAAATCCGGCAAATCTTCAGGATTCTGCTGTAAACCATTTTCAATGGTTTTATCTCCGGCGGTAAGGATTCGAGTCCGTTCCTTCAGTAACTCTTTTTTGATAGTCGCCAGATCCTCTGCACTGATCATCTCTCTAATTCCTCCTGCTTATTGACATTAACCAACATCCAATCGATGCAAAATTTCGGTATTGATATTTCCATCAATAAAATCCTTATTCTTCAACATCTCGATATGAAAAGGGATAGTAGTATCAATCCCCTCGATAATAAATTCCTCCAGAGCACGATGCATTCTGCTGATAGCCTCCTGCCGGTTACTGCCGTGAGCGATGAGCTTGGCGATAAGAGAATCATAGTAGGGAGTAATCCTGCAATTGAGATACGCTGCCGTATCCACTCTCACCCCAGGCCCTCCCGGTAAATGAAAACTGCTGATCGTACCGGGGCAGGGGGTAAATGATTTGGGATTTTCAGCATTGATCCGGCATTCGATAGCATGACCCCGTATCAGGATATCGTCCTGGGAAAAGGATAACCGCTCACCGGCAGCCACCTTGATCTGCTCCTTGATAAGGTCGATTCCGGTAACCAGCTCAGTGACCGGGTGTTCGACCTGTATCCTGGTATTCATCTCCATAAAATAGAAGTTGCCATTTTTATCGAGAAGAAATTCGATCGTGCCGGTACTGTAATAGTTAACCGCCCTGGCAGCTTTGATGGCAGCTTCACCCATTTTCTCCCGCAGTTTGGGAGTCAGGCCGGTCGAAGGGGATTCTTCGATCAATTTTTGGTACCGCCGCTGAGTGGAGCAGTCTCTTTCTCCGAGGTGAATAATGTTACCGTAGTGATCACCGAGAATCTGAAATTCGATATGCCTGGGCTGTTCGACGAGCTTTTCTATATAGAGTCTGGGATTGTCGAAGGAGCTGATGGCCTCAGCCTGGGCAGTCATAAAGGCGTTCAGGAAACTGGCATCGGTATGGACTACCCGCATCCCTTTTCCTCCTCCTCCTCCAGCCGCTTTGATGATAACCGGAAACCCGATTCCATGTGCGATTTCAGAGGCCTCTCGATCATTATCCACCGCATTCCCGCTGCCGGGAATGACGGGAATTCCGGCAGATTCCATAATCTCCCTGGCCCGTGCCTTGTCTCCCATCTGCTTGATACTCTCAAGGCTGGGACCGATAAACTTGATTTTGCAGGTTTCACAGATTTCCACAAAACGATGATTTTCGGATAAGAAACCATATCCCGGATGAATGGCTTCAGCATCAGTAATTTCGGCGGCACTGATAATAGACGGAATATTCAAGTAACTCTTATATGCTTCCGGAGGGCCGATGCAGATAGCTTCGTCAGCGAATCGAACATGCAGAGAGTTAATGTCACTTTCGGAATAGACAGCTACGGTTTTAATACCGAGCTCTTTGCATGCCCGGATAACCCTCAGTGCAATCTCTCCCCGGTTAGCAATTAATATTTTTGAAAACATAGATGCTCAGTCCTCATCAGGGGAATCAGCTCTTTTCAATCAGAAAGAGCGGCTCTCCGTATTCAACCGGTTGGGCATTTTCAACAAATATGGAAACAACCTTCCCTTCTGCCTCGGCTTCAACCTCATTCATCAGCTTCATGGCCTCAACGATACATAAGACCTGCCCTTTTTTAACCACATCTCCCACCTCGATAAAAGGGGGAGCGTTAGGCGACGGGGCCCGGTAAAAGGTTCCAACCAGCGGAGATCGGGTAATGAAACAATTATCATTTTCCGTGACGATGCTTTTGCAGGCCATCTTGGTTTGAACTTCCGGTTTCATTTCCGTCTTCGGAACCAAAGGTGATGAAATTCCTTTTCTGGCTTTAATCCGAAGACCGGCCTCCTCTACTTCGACCTCTATAAAACCGGTTTTTTCAATGAGACTTAATACTTTTTCAATTTTTTGAATGTCCATTGTCTCTCTTTTGCTCAAGAGTTTTAAATTAACTTCCGTTGCTCTCTCTTACTTCACTACTGATAAGAATTCAGGAGTCAGGAGTCAGGAGTCAGAATACCTGCTTCGCGCTCCTGGTTTCTTTTCACTGGCCACTGATCCTGACCACCGACCACTGGCCACTGGCCACTAACTGCCGACTACTACCATTTCTCTTGCAATGGCCGAGCTGAGAATCTGACAGCCCTGCGGAGTCACCAGGACCATGTCTTCCAGCCGCAGTCCCAGCCGTCCGGGCAAGTATATTCCCGGCTCTACGGTAAAAACCATGCCCTCCTCCAGCACGGTCTCACTGGGAGGAGCGATCCGGGGAAGTTCATGAACTTCGATTCCGACGCCGTGGCCAGTGCCGTGTCCGAAGAACTGACCATACCCTGCCTGGTCAATGACCTGGCGGGCTGCGGCATCGACGTCCCTGGCCGATACTCCGGGCCGGACATGATCAATGGCCGCCTGTTGAGCTGACTTCAAAATGTGGAACAGCTCTTTTGCCTCTTTTGATTCCTCTCCCAGCCAGAAGGTGCGGGTTACATCGGAATGGTAGCCTTCAAAGGCGGCTCCCAGGTCGATGAGCACCACCTCCTGAGGCCGCAGCTTCCGGTCAACAGGTGCGGCATGCGGCATGGCTGCCCGCTCTCCTGAAGCGACGATAATGTCAAAAGCGGTCCGCTCCGCTCCACCTCGTTTCATTAAATACTCGATTTCCAGACTAACATCTCTTTCGGTAATTTGCAAAAAGTTGCTGAACAGGTCCGGTATCTTTTCGATAACTTTGGCCACAATATCGATCGCCTGCAGAATGAGCTGAACTTCAGCCTCGTCCTTGCGTATCCTGGCATTTTCAACCATGCCCCGGCAGGGGATGAGCTGACCGGAAATCTTCTCCTGCCAGGTAAAAAAATTATGGTAAGAAACGAAATCAGATTCGATACCGATCCGGTGCAGGTTGTGGCTGCTGAGCCAGTCGGCAATGGTTTGATATTTATCTTTGAACTGGATTACCTCGACCGGAAAGGGAAGTTCCCTCTCCTGAGCCTCCAGGAGATAGCGGGAATCGACAAACAAAGCGCTTTGTCCGGGAGTCAGAACAAATTCCGCATCACTCATGAGGAGACCGCTCAGGTATCTCAGGTTACTGGGATTGCTGAGCAGAAGAGCATCAATGTTCTTTTCTGCAAACTGAGCTATGACTTTCCGATATTTCGATACATAGTCAATCATGGGATAGTGCTTTCCTGAGAAATCAGTTGGTAGTGAATTCTTCGATATTTTTCAGCCAGGTTTCAAGCTGCTGTACGATCCTCCCGTTCCTTTCCTGGGGATTTTCAGCTTTCTGCAATGGGGCTTGTGTTCCGGTTTCTCCCTGAATGGAACGGATACGCTCTCTCCATTCCTCGCGGTCCGGCTGCCCGGTCAGCAACTTTTGGTAAATTTCAATGGCTTTTTCCCGAAATCCCTGAGACAGATACAGCTCCGCAATCGCCGGGGTAATGATTTCCTTCTCCTCCAGGGAAGGAATGAGGTTTTTCCCCTCGCTCGATAGGGGCTTCTCCTTCGCCCCCCTGCTCTGAAATCTTGATATTTCCTCCATGATGCTCAAGCATTCCTGATCATGAGGAATGACAAACAACACCAGCCGACAGTATCGGGCAGCCTTCTCAAACTCTCTCCGGCTAAAATAAATTAAGGCCATTAACCTGTGGAGGAGGAGGTTTTCCGGGACATGGTCAACCGCCATTTCCAGTTCCGCAAGGGCCTGATCAAAGTCTCCCTTCTCAAGAAGAGCCCGCCCCAGAGCTACACGGGCAGCCCAGTATTGCGGATAGAGCGATAGACCCTGACGCAGCACTTCTATGCACTTATCGAGATTATTATTATTCCTGTAGGCATTCGCCAATGGCAAAAAATATCTCACATAAGGATAATGGTGAATTTTTCGCTTCAGTGATTTCAAGTCGTTACTTTTCACTGTATTAAACCCTATAGCCCCCACAGTAGTCCGCCCGGCCAAAGTTGCGCGGTCTTTGACCAGCATCGGTTTGATGTTATTGATCTTCTATGGCTTTAGAAATATAACATTACCTTCCATCTCTGTCAAGGATATATGATGTCTGTCCACGCAAGAATAGGGATTGTTATGATAACACGCTCTGAACGGTTGGTTATTTATGAACGGCAAGGATGGTTACGAAAGGGCAGGATTCAGGTATTTTCTATTGATTTTTCCAAAAGAGGATGGAGCCACATGCCCGATAGAGGGGAACAGGTGAGACGGAGTGTTAAAAAAACCGCCTATTGGTACCTATACATCGTGTCGCATCTTGAAAATTTTTGGATTGGTAAGACCGTCCGAGTCCCAATAGACAAGTCTATCATAGCCAGGAAAAGTAATACCTATGAAGGCGTGTTTATTCTTCAATTATTCAATAGAAAAATAAACCCGCCAAAGAAGATTGGTTAGGGAAAGGGAGGGCAGCCCTTGACTTTTTGGTAAGATCCTTTAAAATGAGTAATACAAGGATAACAAGTAATACTAAATATCAAAGGTATGTTTAAAATGTTGACCAAAACTTCAATAACCAAAAAAGGACAGGTAACCATCCCTAAAAATATAAGGGAATTTTTGGGAGTAAAGGCTAAGAGCCAAGTAGAATTTAAGATCGAGAAAGGGAAAGTGACTATTCAGCCCGCTACTTCCTTAGAGGCAAATTTTGGCAAAGTAAGACCCCAAAAAAAACCTGAAGATTTTTCCAAGATAAGGAAATCTTTTGAAAAAACAGTGGCTGAGGAAGCAGCGAGAGAAGATTAACTTATATGCGGTTTATAGACACAAATCTGTTTTTACGGTACTTTACCCGGGACGATGAGGACAAAGCCCAAAAGGTCTTAAACCTTTTAAAAAGGGTAGAGAAAAACGGAGAGAAGATAATCACCTCTTCTTTGGTTATATTTGAGGTGATTTTTACCCTGGAGAGTTTTTACAAGATTCCAAGGGAAGAAATAAAAGAGCTTATGACTCCTATTCTTGGCTTGAGAGGACTTAAGCTTTCAGATAAGGAAATATACCGCCAGGCTCTCGATATTTACACCCAAAAGAAAGTCTCTTTTGCTGATGCCTTCAATGCCGCATTTGCCATGAGGAAGGGGATCAAAGAAATTTATAGCTATGACAAAGACTTTGACAAACTGGAAGGCATAGCAAGAACAATCCCCTCCTGATGTTCTTACTTATTTACTGCCTCCTGTCTTTTACTCCTCATCTCTTCCATTCTCTTGGTCATCCACTCTAAAGGCGAAAGCAAACTCATTGAATAAGGGAAATCGGGGTCTTGTGCTGCCTCTGTCACTAAAAGAGCCTTTTCTGCCAAGGAATTACGATTTTGGCTTTTATCAGCAAAAGCAAACCCGGCAAAGAATGAGCAGCTTACAAAAGCATAAGTCAAAGCAAGGACTAACATCAATTTAAATGGCTTTCTCATTCTTATCACCATTTCGTCGATGTAGGCTTTGTCTGCATAGACTTCTCCCTCTCTTACCAGGTGTGAAATGAGACCGAAAACAATCAGGTCATGCTCACTCGCTGAAGTGAGGCCGATATATTCAGGCAGAGGAAGGGTTCCTTGTCGCTTGAGGCCCAAGATATGGACTTTGACGCCGTAATAGTAGATACCCTTAGAAGCACAATATCCTTTATTGGCCAGTTGGTTAGCAACCTTAGCCTTGGCACTTCTTTTGGCATTAGCTAAGATTATGGGCATAGAGTCGATGAGTCGAATCTGTTGGATGAGGTCAGATCCGGAAAAGTCATTGAGAATGAGTTCAATGAGCATGGGAAATAAGCTGTCAAACCGATTAAGACGTTGGACAAAGGCCACATAGGAAGGCAAATGGGGAAACCATTCCCGCAAATGGCTGCTGGCATAGTTGTAGATGTCTTTAAGCTCAAAACGCTTTTTCATAACACCATAGAGAAAAATGGTGAGCAGTTCTTCATCGCTAAATTTAGGATCATGGTTGTTACTCATCCTTTGGCAAAAAGGCCAAAGCCGGGTTTTATACTGTTCACCGATATATACAAAAACAGTGACTAATAGGGTTTGCCAGTCCATTGTTTCTCCTTTCGATAAGGATGGTAAGTTTAAGAACCTTTCCCCTTATCGGGGGAGAACAATGGATTTATTTAACCCTTAATTCGCATTATAAGCGGTTTTATAAGCCTAATATATTGATTTTGGGTATACTTTTATTATGGGCCAAAATCTTGTCCTTTTGGCCAAGATTTTGGCCCATCTTAACCGGCGTGTCAGCGGGGCAGACTACGGTGAACGGAGCCCGGAAAAAGACAGGCTCGTCAAAAGCATTTATAACAGGACTACAGCAATCTGGAGGGAAAGAAAGGCTCCCGGGATGCCCTGCTCAACGGGTTTAAAATGAAGGCGCGGACAATGCTCAATGCTCCCCGGCTTATCGGCGAGGGGTATCACAAATGCCTCCTTCCCCTGTCTTATTAAAAAACAGATCAGAGGGAAGGGTCTCGGAGACGGATTGGGTTGAATCTTCCAGCAGGGAGATGACCTTTTTAATGATGACTTCAAGGCGGGTTCTCAGGGGTTTGTTCCATTCGGACAGGGCAATTTCCGTTAATATCTGCTCCAATTGCTCTTTGTCCTGCTCAAGACGCAGCAGGCCGATAAAGGAGGCAACCACAGGAAGTATCTCTTCGAGATGATTGTGTGGTTCGAAGGAGAGTATCTTGCCCAGGCTTCCTATGTGCCGTCCAAACCTTCCGAGTTCCTGGTCAAAGAGCATCCTTACTTCGGGCCGGGTTTCGATCAGGTAGTAAGCCCGAATAGCAGGCATCAGGTCTTCTTTCAGCAGGAGAAACTCCGATAGAGACGAGATCGCCCGCAGATCAGGGATATTCTCCTGAAGGTCTTCATGAATAGCTTGAAATATCTGCCTGAAAAGCTCATGCACCTGGTCAAGATGAACGATCGACCCGGTTCCGGTCTGCCAGAAATGGTGGAAAAATTTATAGCCCCTGGCTTTGATTTCGGGGGACTGGCGAAGGAGCGGGAAAAGGTAGGCAAGACCTGCCGAAGGCTGCCGGCAGCCAGCCAGACAGGAACCCGCCTTGGCCGGATAGCCTGCTTTGGTCACTTTCGTCAGGCTGTAGAGCAGGATGGCCATAATCAGCGCCTGGTCAGGATAATCCTGGATCACACTGACGGCGATGTGGGAGACATCCTTGTCGTCTGAGCTCAGGAATTGAACAACCGTGGCTGCGGAGGAGCCTTGCAGTCTTTTTCTGGTCCACTCAAGATTACCCTCCCGTGAACGCAGCAGGCTGAAGAACCCCTCCATATAAGGAAAGAGATCGAGGTTTCTTTGACTCCATTCCTTTTCCAGATAGTCGGTATCGTAAGTTTTTTTCATTTACTCCGCCGAGATTAGAAATTGATATTATCAGATTTCGATCACAATTTATCCTAATGCTGAATGGATGTCAAGATGCAATCCCGAAATCTGCCGATAGAGAATACGAGGGTTTTAGAACGCTTTTTTAGAGAGATAAAAGTGTATTGTAACTTTATCAAATGTTGTTAAATTAGTACTTGACAGTTGAGAATAAACTATGCCATAATCTAAAAAAATTCTAAAACATCGTTCTAATAATCCTCTCATTAAAATAATTAAGCATGCTAACCCTCGATGAGGGTAATTTCAAGGAGGACACACCAATGGAAGGGAAGATACCGGCAACATTAAAAGATGCAGCTACAGCAACCTATCAGTTTGAAGAAATATTAAACCGTACTATCCTGGGTATAGGCTCTGTCTTTGGCTTGCTCAGCAGCAAAGCCGCCAGATCCCTTCACACCGGATATTGGCGGTCGTATGTATTCATTATTTTTTCTGCTATCATTCTCTTTATTCTGATGAACCTGTGGATTGCCAAGCCTTGAAGGAGTGTAATAGCTAACCGAAGACTCAGAAAGAATAATTTTAAGTTTACCTATCTGTCACTTTTTCCCTCCGTCACTTTCCCCAGCATGACGAGGCAACAAAGAGATGTGAGCTTGGAGGAAAAATGATTGTATACCACCTTATTTCCATTCTTGTAATACCCCTTGTAGGCATAGGTGCCTTAAGTATCCTCGGCAAATGGCATTCAGACCGCTACGGAGGCATTATTACCACCGCTACCTGCGGTTTGGTGCTGGTTCTTGCCTCACTGATCTACCCGTATATCAATACGGCCCAGACCTTTAAATACCAGATGGATATCGGCTTGCCAATCCCCTTTTCCCTGTATCTCGATGCCATGGGTTACCTCATGGTTATCGTCGTTTCATTCCTGTGGCTTATGGCCTCGTGGTACTCGATTGAATACATGAAGAAAGAGCACGATCAGCGTCGCTTTCATATCTTTTCACTTTTTTCCCTGTTCGGCATGCTGGGGATGGTGACGACCGGAAATCTCCTCAGCCTGTATATTTTCTTTGAAGTCATGAGCATTCTGTCATATTTCCTGGTCATTCATGAGGAAAGTCCACGGGCCATGCGGGCTGGTGCTCAGTATCTTTTTATGGGAATAATCGGCGGCCTGATTCTCCTGGCGGCAATTATCATGACCTATCTTGAGGCAGGCAGCCTGGATATGTCGGGAACTGGGCTTTTCCTGCTTCACGAAAGCCCGCATTTTGTCTGGATATTCTGGGCTTATATCTTTGGATTTGCGGTCAAGGCGGGCATGTTTCCCGTTCATGTCTGGCTGCCCGAAGCCCACCCGATAGCCCCGACCCCGGCCAGCGTTCTGCTGTCGGCAGTGATGATCAAGGCCGGAGCTTACGGAATTATCAGGACTATCTATGCTGTGTACGGTTCATTCCTGGTTATGGACCACTACTTTAACCAGATCATCCTGTTCGCGGCAGTCGTGACCATGATTCTGGGATCAGTTGCAGCCCTGGCCCAGACTGAATTAAAAAGGCTGCTGGCCTATTCTTCCATCGCCCAGATCGGCTACGTGATTCTGGGGGCCACGCTCCTGTCAAAGGAGGGCCTGATGGGCAGCGTTCTCCATATCTTCAACCATGCTCTGATGAAAGGTGTACTCTTTATGGGTGCCGGAGCCATCGCCTATCAGACCGGTCTGAAAAATATCAAGGACCTGAAAGGAATCAGCCGGAAGATGCCCCTGACCATGCTGACTTTTACCATCGCTGTCTGCTCGATCATCGGTTTTCCACCCTTTGTCGGCTTTATCAGCAAGTGGTTTCTCGCTCTCGGTGCTCTCAGCTCAGCGCAGGGGAAGGTTATCAGCTCCACAAGCTCACTCATCATTATCGGCAGCCTTATCTTGAGCAGCATCCTCAATGCGATCTACTTCGGCCCCCTGGTCATCAATGGCTGGTTCGGGCATGATGGAGACAATCCCCACGGCCATGCGCTGCCGGTATCTTCAAAAATCAGCGATCCCGGATGGAACATGCTGCTGCCCATGATGATCTTGACCAGCGGAATCGTCCTTTTTGCCATATTTCCTGGATTCCCCCTGAGCCTGGCAAGGCGGGTGGCGGGATCTTACCTGAAAATCTGGTGAAGGGAGGAAAACACTATGGATCATTCTCAAACCATACAGGTTTTAACCTCGGCCATCAGTCAAAAAGCAGCACTTCCGGCAATCATCATTCTTTTACCCCTGTTGGGTGCTCTTCTTACCCTGCTCTGCCACAAAAATCACAAGCTCAGGAATGTCCTGGTCATCCTGACCTCTCTGACCACTCTGGCCCTGGTACTATCACTGTATCAGGCGGCAGTCCCGGGGATTCATATCGGCGGACGCTGCTATCAGGGAATCGCCTATAACCTGCCATCCATCCTGGGCGTCAACCTTTCTCTCGGTCTCGATGGCATCGGGTTTTTATTCGTCCTCATCACCGCCTTTGTCTGGGCTGTCGCTTTTCTCTTTGCCACCAGCTATATGGCCCATGAGCATGCTCAGGGGAGGTTCTTTCTCTTCATGCTCCTTACCTTTGGAGCCAACCTGGCTGTCTTTTTGACCAAAGATCTTTTCTCCCTGTTCATCTTTTTCGAGCTGATGACTCTTTTTTCCTATGTCCTGGTCATCCATGAAGAAACACCTGAAGCCATGGCCGCAGGCAACTTCTATATTTTCATGAGTGTTATAGGCGGTCTCCTGATCCTTGGATCGATCGTCATTCTCTCCTTTTATACCGGAACAACCGCTATCCAGCCGCTTTCAGAGCTGGTGAACAGCCGGCTTTCGACTCCACTCAAATATCTCATCACCTTCGGTTTCATTGCCGGCTTCGGCATCAAGGCAGGCATGTTCTTCCTCCATGTCTGGCTGCCCAAGGCTCATCCGGTAGCTCCGACACCGGCCAGCGCCATACTGTCAGGCCTGATCGTCAAGGTCGGAATTTACGGGATTATCAGAAGCCTGTATACCCTGTTTACTCCGATTACGGTTGAGACAGAGTACCTTATGGCTGTTCTGGGTTATATCCTGATCTTTGCCGGCGTGATAACCATGTTCGGCGGAATGGTCAATGCCCTGCTGGATAAAAATTGCAAAAGAGTCCTGGCCTACTCTACGGTCAGTCAGATGGGATATATTATTCTGGGGATCGGATGCGCTCTGTATTTAGGCGCTGAAGGGGCCATGGGACTGGCCGGGAGCCTGTATCATGTCATCAATCATGCCCTGTTTAAATCCGCCCTGTTCCTGGCTATCGGAGTAGTCTATTTTTCTACCCGCGAGCTTCAGATGAATAAACTTGGCGGGTTGTGGAAGCACCTGCCGATGACTGCCGCTGTTTACGTAATAGCGGCTTTCAGCATCGCAGGCTTTCCCGGGTTTGGCGGTTTTGCCAGTAAAACCATGCTGCACCATGCTATCGTGGAAGCCTACGAGCATTCCGCTCACTTTTCTCCTTTCCACCAGCCCGATCCATGGTTGAGGTTTGCCGAATTCATCTTTCTGATTACTGCCTCAGGAACCCTCTGCTATATCATCAAGATGTTTATCGCTGTCTTCCTGCCTTCGTCCCTGACCGACCTCCAGCCCAAGGCCCCGCCGGTATACCGGGAAACATGGGCCATGAGGGCTGCTCTTGCCTGCCTTGGCGGAGCGATCATCGTAATCGGCATATGGCCGAACCTGCTGCTCGAATATATCATCGGCCCGCTGCTGGCTCTTTTCGGTTTTAATCCGGCTTCGCACGCCTATCACCTCATATACAACAGCCATGCCCTGGCAGGAAGCGTGAAGTCCACCCTGCCACTCCTCTATGATCCCAAAACCTGGTCACTGCTGGGCCCGGAAACTCTTCATAATATCCAGAACGTCGGAGTCGTGATTATTGGAACTTCGATCTACTTCATGTTCGACTATGGCATCCATTTGTTTGATCTGGCGATACCTCAAAAGCTTACGGTGGCTTACTGGTATCAGCGGGGCTATGATTTCTTTCTCTCCCTGTTGGGACCGGTGCGAAAAATTCTTGCTGTCTGGGACAGAATTGTTTCCTTTATCATGGTTGAATTGTGGCTGATCAGCGAGGATTGATATGAGTGGTCAGTGGCCACTGGCCACTGACCACCCTCATCTGCTGGCTCCTCGCTCCTGCGATGTAACGATGAATCTTCAAATCTGCCGATATTTACTCACTCGTTGTAGAATGAAATATGGGCTGACGTATACTGCTGTCTTGAGTGAGAGATGATTTCTGCTGGAGTTTTTATGACAGCAGGTCGAAAATCGTACTTGACAGCTTGAAATTCACAATGCTATAATCCCAAAAATCAAATTCCATGAAACTATTTTCGGCCTCAATTCCCCAGCAAGTGATGTATTTTTTATGTCAAATTACCCGAATTCCGTTTGAAATTTGTCTGAGTATCTGTTATTCTTTTATTGGTAACTGTCATAAAATTTACGACAGTATGGTACATTAAGCAGCGTTATTGTGTGGTTAGGAGGGTGCATGGGACAGGGTATTCATTTCCTCAGTATTGGTGAGTCTTTTTTCTGGACCCTGGTTGTAACCGGGGGATTGTTTGTATTTTCAAAACTGGCCCTGAGCAAGAAAAACCTGGGGGTGCCGCAAGGTCTCCAGAATATTGCCGAGGGTCTTGTCGAGTTTATGCTCAACATGTTTGAGCCCGAGTTAGGCAAGAAGCTTATGCCGCTCGTCCTCCCCTTTCTCGGAACATTCTTCCTTTTTATCCTTGTTTCGAATATCTTCCTCCTCATACCTTTCACCCAATGTCCTACCGGGGATCTGAGCACGACCGTCGCACTGGCGGTTATCTCGATTGTCGGTATCCACATTCTCAGTATTAAACTGAAAGGTCCCAAAAAGTATATAACCGATTGGATCAATCCTTATCCGGAGCTGACTCAGAAGGCGGAGGGGGAAGAGGAAAAAACCGGCATTATGAAAAAGTTCAGCGGCTTCCTGTTTTCCTCGATGATGAGAATTATTGTCGGGTTACTGATAATCCTCCATGTAATGGATAACGGTGCCCGGCTCCTGTCGCTTTCTTTTCGACTTTTCGGGAATATCTTTGGCGAGCATACGGTATATGCCATGGTATCTCAGGTAGCCATGGGAACCTATAAAATGATTGTACCGTTATTCATTCCCTTATTAGTTCTCCTGATCGACGTCCTGGCGGCTACAATTCAGACAATTGTTTTTTGCATGTTAAGCACTTTTTATCTGAAAGAAGAAGCTGCAATTCACCATTAATATAACGAAAGCAGCATTACCCATCAACTTAACTTTTAATTTTTGAATGGAGGTATAATTATCATGGATAGTATGAGCTTGCTGAAAATGGTTGCAACCTTTAGTGCGGTTATTCCTATTGCTATCGGGTCCATGGGTGCGGCTTTGGGTATGTCGAAAATTGGTATGGCTGCACTGGAAGGTATTGCCAGGCAACCTGAAATGGCCGGGAGAACCTTCACCACCATGCTGATCGCTATGGCTCTTATTGAAGCTCTGGCCATTTACTGCTTGCTGATTTCCTTGATTCTTCTTTTCGGAAATCCGTATATTCCTCACGTTTAAGCAGAAAAGAGAGGGTAAGCCTTTTTCATTTTCCATACTCAGTAAAGGTGGATAAACCATGCTAGGGTTTAACTTTGTAAAGTTTTTGTTTAGTATACTTAACTTTGTAGTGCTCATGATTCTTCTGAAGAAATTTTTCTTTCAGAAAATCCTCGATATTCTCGAAGAGCGGAAGGCCAAGGTTGCCGCAGAGCTGGCTACAGCGGATGCAGCGAGGGCGGAAGTAGCGAAATTGAGGGAGAGTGGAGAAAAGATCGTACTCACAGCCAGGCAGGAGGGAGAAGTAATTCTCAAAAAGGCCCGGGAAACTGCGGATCAGATCATCGCTCAAGCCAAGGCTGAAGCGGCTGTAGTTGTTCAGGAGGCCAAAGCAGGCATTGAGCGCGAAAAGGAAGAGATCCGGCGGGAGATGTATTCCATGTTAGTCGATCTGGTATCCTTGGCTTCCCGGAAAGTCATGTATGGATCAATTAATGAGGATCATCAGAAAGCATTAATTGAAAGTGCCGTTGGGCACAGCCTTAGGCAGTCATACCTGCGAGGAGGAATGACTAATTAACTTTTAATCCCAGAGTAACTGACTTCTGAATAAGGGTCGTCAGGGAAGGTTAAGGTTATGAAAGATATTTTACAGCAGGATTTGAAAGAGGTTCTCTCCGAATGTAAGCTACCGCTGATCCTCCTCACCTCTGTTCCTCTCAATAACAATTTTGTGAACAGCCTGGAACAAAAGCTGTCAGAAATGGCTGACCGCAAGATCCAAATCCGGGTTTTTGAGGATTCAAAGCAGGAAGGGAGTGTTCTTTTCCTGACTGAAGAATTAAAAATCAACCTGGATATCCGGCATTCCTTTGCCGATGCGCTTGAGGAAAAGCTGCGAATGCTGCGGGAAGGAATCGATGTTGCCAAGGTTGGTGATGTAACGAGCCAGATCAGGCAGCTTATTGAGTCCACTGAGCCAGCTTTTAAAGTGGATGATATCGGCCACGAGGGAATAGTTCTGGAAGTCGGAGATGGAACCGCCCGCGTATCCGGCCTGGGGAAGGTCGGCTACAACGAAGTTGTCCAGTTTGAAAACGGCGGCTACGGCATGGCCTTCAACCTGGAGCGCAACAGTGTGGGATGCATTTTGCTCACTCCCGAGGAAGAGGTGCCGGAGGGAAGCCGGGTAATCAGTACAGGTAAGCTGATGCAGGTTCCGGTCGGAGACGGGATGATCGGCAGAATCGTCAATGCCATGGCCATGCCGATCGATGGCAAGGGAAGGATCGAGTCCAACAAATTCCGGTTGATCGAGCGCAAAGCCCCCGGAGTTATGCTCAGGAAATCGGTCTGTGAGCCGGTGCAGACCGGCATCAAAGCCATCGATGCTCTGGTTCCGATTGGACGGGGACAGCGGGAGCTGATTATCGGTGACCGGAAGATCGGCAAGACCGCTCTGGCCGTGGATACCATCATTAACCAGAAAAACTCCGATTTGATCTGCATCTATTGCGCTATCGGACAAAAAGCAGCAGCCGTAGCCAAGGTAGTTCACGTCCTCCAGAAAGAAGGCGCTCTGAAGCACACGATTATCGTTGCCGCCCTGTCGAATGAACAGACCGCTTTCCGGTTCCTTGCTCCCTATACTGCCTGCGCCATTGGCGAGGAATTCATGGAGCAGGGGCGGCATGCCCTGGTCATCTACGATGATCTTTCAAAGCATGCCATGTCATACCGGGAAATGTCCGCCCTGCTCAAGCGACCGATCGGCCGGGAAGCCTATCCGGGTGATATTTTCTATATCCATTCGCGGCTTCTTGAGAGGGCGGCCAAACTGCGAGATGATCTGGGAGGAGGCTCATTAACGGCCCTGCCCATTATCGAAACCCTGGGTGGAGATGTTACTTCCTATATATCAACCAATGTTATTTCGATTACCGATGGACAGATATACCTCCAGGGCGAGTTGTTCAACACCGGTTTCCGGCCTGCTATCAATGTCGGTCTTTCGGTATCCCGCGTTGGTGGTGCCGCTCAACTGAAGGGTATGAAACGAGTAGCCGGTCGTATGAGGGTGGACTTGTCACAGTACCATGAAATGGCTGCCTTCGTAAAATTCGGGGCTGAGCTGGATGAGGCCACCAAAGCCCAATTGGCCCGTGGTGAACGCGGACGGGAGCTTCTCAAGCAGATTCAATATGCCCCAATGCCGGTCGAGGAGCAGATCGCTGTCATTTATGCAGTAGTCAACGGTTTTGTAGATGACATTCCGGTCAAGAGGATGAGTGAATTTGAAAAGGAGTTTGTCACCTATATTCGTCAGAATGTTCCTGCAATATTCGCCAAAATTCTCGAACTGAAAGATGTCAACCAGGAAACCGAAGGGTTGTTGAAAAAGGCAATTACCGAATTCAAGAGCGTTTTTACTGCGGGCGACAAGGTAATGCAGGGGAAATGACGGGCTAAAGGGATAAATCGATGTCACAAAAACTGATTGAATTACGGCATCACATCCAGAGTGTGGATAATATCAAGGCAACTACTCAAACCATGTCCACCGTTGCTGCCGCCAAGTTAGCCCGTTCGAGAAACAAGGCGATCTCCCTGCGGACCTATGCAGAAAAGATGCGGGAAATTGTTCACGTTCAATCCTACTATATTGCAGAAATGGGCGATAGAGTTGCGGATATTTCGCCGCTGTTCCGGTCAAAGCGCATTGAAGGGGGAAAAATCGTCTTTGTGGTCATTGGCTCTGATATCGGCATGTGCGGGAGCTATAACGGACAGATTGGCCGACTGGCCCAGAGCAGGATCCAGGAATTGCAGGGGGAGGGCCAGACATGTGCCGTCTATTGCAAGGGCATTAAAAGCGAGGAATTTTTTCGACGAAAGACGAAAATCCCTATCCTTGGTATGGAAAAATGGTCTGAGGAAGGAGTGTCGATCAATGATGCCATCAACCTGCTGGTGACTATGGTCAAGCTCTTTAATCAGGATGATGTCAATGAGGTTCACTGTGCCTATACGAAATTCTACAGCCCGGTCAAACGGGAGCCGGCAATTTTAAAGATGCTCCCGTTGAGTTTCGATGTCCTGGCTGCAGGCAAATATCAGGTCTTCGAGGACTGGATCTATGAGCCGGATCCCATTTCCATCTTGAGAGACCTTATTCCGACGTATTTCCGGATCCATGTTTTCGATATGCTGCTTGAGTCCTACGCCAGTGAACAGGGTGCACGGATGATGGCTATGGAAGAGGCCTCTGACAGAGCAGAGGAAACCCTGCGGGAATTGCGGATCAGCTATAACAAGATGCGAAGGGACTTGATAACCCTGGACCTGTTGGGAATCTTAAGCGCAGCAAACGTAATTGAGCTGGAAGCAGCCAAGAAAGCAGGCGGCTTATTATAACTTTTTTATCGATGATCGGGTAAGAATAGCTGCCAAGTCAGCTTGAGGGAGGATTTTATTTCCATGCCAAAGGAAATGGATGATAATATTTCCTTAGATTTGAAGGAAAAACTGGATAATGTCAAGAAAGTCAGCGGTGGAAACGGAGATTCCGCTGGCCGGGTGATTCAGGTATTGGGACCCGTTGTCGATGTGCAGTTTTCGGGCGATATGCCGCAGATTAACAATCTGCTGAGAGTTGATGACCCCAAAACCGGACTCCCCCTGGAAGCAGTCCAATTGATGGGGCAGGGGATAATCCGCTGTATTGCCTTGGATTACAACGATGGCCTGCAAAGAGATTCCCTGGTCTATGATACCGGTGCACCTATTTGTGTGCCGGTAGGACAGGCTGTTCTGGGACGGATGTTCAACATCCTTGGAGAGACCATTGACGAGCGGGGGCCGGTCGATACCGACAAATTCGAGCCTATTTACAAACCGCCGATACCCTATGCCAAACTCGAGACTTTTCCTCAGGTATTTGAAACCGGAATTAAAGTTGTCGATCTTATCACTCCCTTTCCCCGGGGTGGGAAAGTCGGCCTGTTTGGAGGTGCTGGAGTCGGTAAAACCGTTATCATTATGGAATTGATCCGGAACGTGGCTATGGAGCACTCCGGCGTGTCGATTTTTGGTGGTGTTGGAGAGCGTACCAGAGAGGGAAACGATCTGTGGCATGAAATGTATAATTCCAACGTTCTCAACAAGGCAATTCTCGTTTACGGTCAGATGAACGAGTCTCCGGGATGCCGTTTCCGTGTTCCCTTTACCGCCCTGACTATGGCCGAGTACTTCAGGGATGAGGCCAGGCAGGATGTTCTCCTCTTTTTGGATAATGTCTTCCGCTATGTTCAGGCCGGACTTGAAATATCCCTGCTGCGGGCCCGCGTACCTTCTGAAGTCGGCTATCAGCCCACTCTCTTTACCGAAATGGGTGCTTTGCAGGAGCGGATCGCATCCACTGCCCGCGGAGCCATTACCTCGGTTCAGGCCGTTTACGTCCCGGCTGACGATCTGGCTGATCCCGGTCCTGCTTCGGTCTTTACCCACCTCGATGCTATGGTCGTTCTGTCCAGGAAGGTAGCGGAGCTTGGACTCTATCCAGCTCTCGATCCTCTTGCCTCGAACTCCCAGATTCTGGAGCCCTGGATTGTCGGAGAACGGCATTGTGAAGTAGCCCGCAAAGTCAAGATGAACCTTGAAAGGTACAAAAACCTGCAGGATCTGATCGCTATTCTGGGGCTGGAAGAGCTTTCCGAGGAAGACCGGCTGGTAGTCACCAGAGCGCGGCGTATCCAAAAATTCCTGACCCAGCCATTCCACGTGGCTGAAACTTTTACCGGAATGCAGGGCCGCTATGTCACCCTTGAGGAAACTCTGAGTGGTTTTGAGGCCATCTGTGATGGAAAGTACGACGACGTGCCGGAGCAGGCATTCTATATGGTGGGAAACATCGATGAAGCCCTGGCTCAGGCCTCCCGCTACAAAGACCTTGAAGAGAAAGGCAAAAAGAAATGAGCCAGGAGAAAGCAGGCCATAACAGCCAGGAGAAACTGGCTTTCCAGGTGATATCTCCGGAAAAGGTTCTCGTTGACGAGAGGGATGTAGAAATTATCATCTTCAGGTATAATTTAAGCGAGACCGGTGAGGGAGAACTCGGTATCATGAGAAATCATGCCCCTATGCTCGTCAGCCTGCCGGCAGCATGTCCGGTACGCTACATAAAAGATGATAAGACCTATTATCTGGCTGTAGCCGGAGGCTTCGTCGAAGTAAGAAATAACCGGGTGACGGTTCTCTCAACCGGAGCGGAAAGGGTATCCGATAAAGAGGAACTTCATGCCGCTATTCAGGCCAAACGCCGGGCTGCAGCCTGGCTGGAGGAAGGAGAGCGTGTCGGTAAGGTTGAATTCGACGAGAGACGGGCTGAGGCAGAGGTGAAGAAAGAGGTCATCCATATGTATAAGGATCAATCAGGCGATCATAAGTAGCATAAGCGGAATCACTTTCACTACGCTATGCCTGATGAGGAAAGACAAAACAGGCACAGAGAGAGAGACAGCGGTTTTGGCCGCTGTGTTTTTCTCTGTGCCTTTTGTGTTTTCCTGAAATTATTTTTGTATTTAGGGGAGGGAACCCGAAAAGATGCGTTTTTTCAATACGGCTGGGCCGGTAAGGTGTGAGGAACACTACTGTTTACCCCCCCTTGGACGGCTTGACCTTGAAGAAATACTGTCCCTCATTGCCCAGAAAAAATACTTTGTCCTCCATGCACCACGGCAAACCGGAAAAACCACCTGTCTTCTGGCGCTGATGGATTATCTCAACGCTACAGGCAGCTATCGGTGTTTGTACTTCAATGTGGAAGCGGCTCAGGCTGCCAGAGAGGAAGTGCGGCAGGGCATGAGGGCTATACTGAGCGAGATGGCCTCCAGTGCTGTAGATTTCCTGAAAGATGACTTCTTGAAAACCCGATGGTTGAAGGTTCTGGAAGAAAGTGGGGAATATGCGGCTTTGGGTGAGTTGCTTTCCCTTTGGGCCAAAGAAAGCCAACTCCCCCTGGTTATTTTTATCGATGAGATCGATTCACTCATCGGAGACACCCTGATTTCCGTATTACGTCAATTACGGGCAGGATATTCCAAACGTCCGGCCATGTTCCCTCAGAGCATCGTGCTGTGCGGTGTGCGGGATGTGAGAGACTACCGGATACATTCTGCCACAGACAAAGCGATTATTACCGGGGGAAGCGCTTTTAATGTAAAAGCAGAATCTCTTCGCCTTGGAAGCTTCTCCAGGGATGAAGTATTGGCTCTTTATGGAGAGCACACGGAAGAGACAGGCCAGGAATTTGCTGATGGAGCCCTGGACCTGGTTTGGAACTTAACCCAGGGCCAGCCCTGGCTGGTAAATGCTTTGGGCTATGAGGTTTGTTTTAAAATGAAGGAGGGGCGTGACCGAAATAAGCAAATTTCAGCCACGATGATTCAACAGGCCAAAGAAAATATCATTCTGAGAAGGGACACCCACCTCGACCAGTTGGCTGATAAACTCCAGGAAGCCAGGGTCCGTCGGGTGATTGAGCCAATACTCGAGGGACTTAAAGAGCCGGAGCAGATTCCTACGGAAGACCTGTCATATGTAATAGACCTGGGATTAGTGAGAGTTGATGGGCAATTGCGCATAGCAAACCGGATCTATCAGGAGGTGATTCCCAGAGAGCTGACCTACAGCACCCAGGTCACTATCTCGGAGCAGCCTTCATGGTATACTGGTCCGAATGGCCAGCTCGACATGAATAAGCTTCTTGGCTCGTTTCAGGAATTTTTCCGTGAACATTCGGAGCACTGGGTGGAGCGGTTTCAGTACAAAGAGGCAGGCCCTCAACTGCTGCTGCAAGCCTTCCTTCAGAGGATCATCAATGGCGGAGGCCGCATCGAGAGGGAATATGGTCTTGGCAGGATGCGGACCGACCTTCTCATTATCTGGCCTTATAAAGGTGGTATTCAAAAGGTGGTGATTGAGCTTAAGGTACTCTATAAATCGCTTGATGATACTATTGAGCAGGGGCTGAAACAGATAGTTGAATATATGGACCGATGCAATACGGATCAGGGCTATCTGGTGATCTTTGACCGGAGTGAAGGGAAAAAGTGGGAGGAAAAAATATTCGAACGGGAAGAGGAATATCAAAACAAAAGGATTACCATCTGGGGAATGTGAGGGAATTGGTCTTAGACAGAATGGCACTTACATAAGCTAAGCTTATAATATAGAGAGAACACAAAGCGCACAGGGGAAAACGATCTCCCGCAGAGACGCAGAGGCGCAGAGAGCAACCAATCCGGCAAGGGCCTGATGAAAGTCGGGATATCCCGATGTGTCAACGGCCTGGAAGCAAGCAAAAAGTAAAAAGGCACAAGGAGGAACTTATTTTACTTTTACTTTTCAATGACATCCTCTGCGTCTCAGCGTCTCTGCGGGAAAATTACTAATTCTTATGTAAGTGCCATTCGTCTTAGACAGAATGGCACTTACATAAGCCAGTGCCGCTTTTTCCCTCCCGTTGCCGCTGCCGGGGCCGCCGCCGGAGCGGGCGGAGGGCTCAGAATTCCCAGTTTCAGCTCGATATTATCCTTTATCCAATGCTCATCCCACCATTCAATCGGATTGACAAACGTTCCGCCAATCATCATGGAAAGATGGAGGTGGTCTCCACCAGCCCAGCCGGTATCGCCGGTAATGCCGATTGTCTGGCCGATGGTTACTTTTTGACCGGCGGTGACGGAGAAATTACTGAGGTGACTGTACATACTGAAGACGTTCTGGCCATGATCAAGGATGATTGTTTTGCCATAGATCCCCAAGTCACCCTGGTAGATTACCAGGCCGCTGTTGGCAGCGGGCACGGGGGAGTGAGCCAGCGAGGCCAGATCCAATCCCAGATGGGTCTGCTCATCGATTTTACTGCCATTATAAATATAGATACGATGATCGGCGTATAAGGCCGATGGCTCGGCATTCGGCAGCCGTAAAAATTTTCCTTTCCACAAGCATTCAGGCTGAGATTTCTGGCAAATTTCCCTGAGTTGCCGGTGGCTTTGATCCCGCCAGTAGTTATTGATTCTTAAAAAGGCATCGGTCAGCGACATTCCCGGCAAAGTATTATCCATGGCATAAAATTGCGGGATCTTTTTTTTCAGGAAATCGTCGGAGATGGTCAGGGAATCCTGCCGGAAAGCCTTTTTCTTTAAGAGATAATAAAAGCTGACTCTGGCTTCATTGCCCGCTTCATCCGCTGAGATCAACTCGATTCTGGGGTCCGGCTGATCATAGGGCAGCGCAAAATAAACCACATGCGCCAGGGGATTGCTTTCTGTTTTGACTGCAAACCCGGGATAAAAGGCATCGCCTACCTGGACGCCATCTTTTATTGAATCTTCGGATGTCTGGTAAACAGCAAAGCCGGTGCCGCCCTGATTCAGATAATGCTGAGTGCTCAGGCATACGAGGTTTGGCGGTATCCGGTCGAGGGTAAAGGATTGCTCCTCGATCGTGGTATTTCCGGTCAGTTTGTTCCGCCAGGAATAATCGCGGGCTGTTACCACGAACGTAAGCGGTCCTTCCTTGACCTTCATCGCTGCCGGATCAAAAGGTATCTGGATGGTTTTGCGGATGGTGTTCTTTCTGTTCCAGAGCAGGCTGCCAGGCAGTTCTTCGCTATAGATTTCATTTTGTGAATCACGTTGTACTATGGCAATGTGTATGCTGCGAAGGCCGCTTCCCAGGTCCTCTATGTGAAAATTCAGGGTTTGAGGTTTATTGAGATATTTTACCTTGATATCATGGCTGATCTTCGGCCCCTGTGATTCCAGCTTCCTGATCCAGGACCAGATCAAAGCGATGGTAAGGATAAGGATAACAATAAGGAGAAGGATTCTTTTATTCATGAAATCGACCTCTTAGTCAGGTTTTGGGATGTTGACTCAAACCTGACAGGCATTGGTTAATGTGCGCGGATAATATCTTTTATTTTCATGAGGCGGGAATTATTTGAACGCTCGATCTCATCCAGTTTAAACCTGATAAATCGTACCGTCTCTTCCAGCTGTGGTATGAGAAAATATTCAAGAGCATTAACTCGTCTGCGGATCTTCCCGATTTCCTGAGCCATAAGCCTTACCGTCGCTTCCAGTTCGGCCATTTTCAAAATCTCAGGGAAAATTTCCTGCAGGGAAGTGAGAGCAGAATCCAGTTCCAGCGGCGTATTCATAAGCCCGTATGAAAATGAATCGACCTTGCCCTCCATCGTTAATTGAGGAATCATGACATTCATGATACTCTTTTCCGACATTCGAATCAGCAATTTCCCTTTGGGATAATTTAAGGCATCCTCAATGATTTCCTCTGAAGAGGAGGTGGCTTTGGCCAGGAGGAATGTCTTCAATATTTCAGGAAGAGCAGTGTCAACCAGGATTCTCTGCTTTCTATAGGCATCGACCAGGGATGAAAATTCCTTGATCAATCCTTCCAGTTTATCCTTTAAAAGATGATGTCCGCGCCTGGCAAAATCCAGCCTTTTGCGAAGGCGCTGCAAGATCATCCTGTTCGGATTTACATTGAGTCTCATGGTTATCGGGTACCCCTAACTTTTATTGAATGAGAGGTTTCAGGAATTCTTCTTTATAAGCGTCACGGACCCTTTTTAATTCTTCCATCGGCAGCCTGCTCAGCAGTCGCCATCCCATATCCAGTGTAGTCTCGATATTCCTGTTTTCATCCTCACGTTGCCGTACGAATTTATCCTCAAATGCATCGGCAAATTCCACGAATTTTAAATCCACCGGAGTCAGCGCTGATTCACCAAGAACAACAGCCAGTTCCTGGGCCTCCTTGCCGCGTGCATAAGCGGCAAACAACTGATTCAATAAATCCGAATGATCCTTTCTGGTCTTATCCCTGCCAATACCCTTGTCTTTCAGCCTGGACAGTGAAGGTCGCACATCCACGGGCGGATATATTCCCTTGCGGTGCAGCTCACGCGAGAGGAATATCTGCCCCTCGGTAATGTAGCCGGTGAGGTCAGGGATGGGATGGGTCTTGTCATCTTCCGGCATGGTAAGGATAGGAATCTGGGTTATAGACCCATTTTTCCCTTTAATCCTTCCCGCCCGTTCATAGAGAGTGGCCAGGTCCGTATATAAATAGCCAGGATACCCGCGCCGTCCGGGAATCTCTTTGCGGGCTGCCGAGATCTCCCGCAAGGCCTCACAGTAATTGGTCATATCACTCAGGATTACCAGAACGTGCATATCCAGATCAAAGGCCAGGTATTCAGCACAGGTCAGGGCACTCCGGGGAAGGGCGATTCTTTCGATGGCCGGATCGTTGGCCAGATTGATGAAGAGTACCGTCTTGTTTATGGCTCCGGTCCGCTTAAAATCATTGACAAAAAATTCCGCCTCTTCAAAGGTGATGCCCATGGCTGCAAAGACAACGGCAAACTTCTCTCCTTCCTTGAGTACCCGTGCCTGCCGTGCTATCTGGGCGGCAAATTGCGGATGGGGCAATCCTGATCCGGAGAAAACCGGCAGCTTCTGCCCCCTGACCAGGGTGTTCATGCCATCGATGGTTGAAAATCCAGTCTGGATAAACTCATTGGGATAATTCCGGGCATAGGGATTAATAGGGTTGCCGTTAATGTCGAGTTTCTTTTCCGGAATTATTTCCGGCTTTCCGTCCTTCGGATTGCCAAAAGCATTAAAAACCCGGCCCAGAATGTCAGGTGAGACAGGAAACTCAATGCCATGTCCGACAAATTTGACCCTGCATTCATCCGGGTTCATGCTTTCCGCCCCTTCAAAGACCTGAACCAGAACCTTTTGCTGATTGGCTTCCAGCACCCGTCCCCGCCGGGTTTCCTGACTTGGCAGTCGTATCTGGACCAGTTCACCAAACTTGACATCCTCGACTTCTTCAACCAACATCAGCGGCCCAAAGATCTGGGAGATAGTTTTATACTCTCTGCTCAAGTATAACTCCTTCCTTGTTTTCTTCAAGATCCTTAAACTGCTCCTTTATTTCGTTTTCCAAATCCTCGAACTTGAACAATGATTTCTCGTCGATATATTTAGCCCGGGCAATCTGTTCCCTGACGGGCAAACGGGCGATCTTTTCAAAGGGAACATTACTTTTTATTGCCTTTGCGGCATACTTTCCGAACATCAAAATGATATTCAGCATCTTGAATTGCTTCGGGTAAGAAGTATAGGTATCCTCCTCCATGAAGGCATTTTGATGGAGGAAATCCTCCCTGATGGATTTGGCTATTTCCATAGTCAACTTATCTTCAGAGGATAAGGCATCAAAGCCCACGAGCCTGACAATTTCGATGAGCTCCGATTCCTTCTGCAATATCTTCATGGCTTCAACCCGATTCGATTTCCAGTTTTTGTCTATCTTCTCACCCGCAGCCCTATCGACCTCGTCATTATAGAGCGAATAACTCTTCAGCCAGTCAATGGCCGGAAAATGCCGTCGTGAAGCAATGGCATCATCAAGTCCCCAGAATACTTTCACCACCCGTAAAGTAGCCTGCACAACAGGCTCCGAGAGGTCTCCACCCGGCGGTGATACTGCACCGATAAGGCTTAAGGTGGCAGGTCTGTCATCCTGTCCCAGACACTTTACTCTTCCTGCCCGCTCATAGAAGCCCGCGATTCTGGAGCTTAAGTAAGCAGGGTATCCTTCCTCGCCCGGCATCTCCTCCAGACGGCCTGACATCTCCCGCATGGCCTCGGCCCAGCGGGAAGTGGAGTCAGCCATGAGGGCTACGTTATATCCCATATCCCGGAAGTATTCGGCAATGGTAATTCCGGTAAATACCGAAGCTTCCCGTGCAGCCACCGGCATGTTCGAGGTATTGGCTATCAAAACCGTTCTGTTCATTAAAGAATCGCTGGTCCTCGGATCTTTGAGCTCCGGAAATTCAATGAGAACATCGGTCATCTCATTGCCGCGTTCACCACAGCCTACAAAAATGATGATATCGGCATCGCACCATTTGGCCAACTGGTGCTGGACAACGGTTTTCCCACTCCCGAATGGCCCCGGCACGCAGGCGGTGCCCCCCTTGCAGAGGGGAAAAAGCATATCGATGATTCTCTGCCCGGTTACCAAAGGCTCTACGGGAGGCAGTTTTTGTTTCACCGGCCTTGGTTTTCTCACCGGCCAGCGCTGGAGCAGGTTTAATTTTTTGTCACCCTCTTTGGTAGTGAGGATGCAGACCGTCTCTTCAACGGTGAATTCTCCTTTCCTGATTTCTTTTACGACCCCTTCCAGGGGAAAGGGGACCATGATTTTATGCTTGACTATTTTGGTCTCCTGAACGAATCCGACCATGTCTCCGGCAGAAACCTTATCCCCTTTTTTGACGGCTGGTTCAAACAGCCATTTTTTATCGCGAGGTATGGCAGGGCTTTCGATTCCCCTCACGATGTAATCGCCATACAAAGATTGCAGGGCATCCAGGGGTCTTTGAACCCCATCAAAAATAGATCCAATGAGCCCTGGTCCCAGTTCGACGCTTAAGGGTTCGTTAACGAGGTAAACAGGGTCTCCTGGTCCGATACCGTCAGTTTCCTCATAAACTTGAATAGAACACAATTTTTCCCTAATCTCGATAATCTCTCCCAGCAGCTTTTGATCGCTCACCCTGGCGATCTCGAACATTCTGGCACCCTCCAGGCCTTCGGCTACAACGAGCGGGCCAGCAACCTTAATTATTCTTCCTACTCCCATGAATGATTATCTCCTTTTGAGATTAAGTCAATCCCTACAGCCCGTTCAATGATCTTCTTCATTTCAATAAGGCTGGTATTCTGGCTTCCCTTATGGCCTGGTATGATGACAATGATGTTTTCAGCCCTTTGCCGTAATTGGCTTATCTCGGCTCCTATGGGCAAGGCAATGGATTCGGTGATCAAAATAATGCCATACGAGCTATCAAAAGCAAGCTCATTCAGTTTTCTCAGGCCTTCTTCAGGTCTGGTAACCGGAAAAACCTCCACTCCCATGCCCTTAAAACAGAGCAGGACATCTTTTTCCCCGATAGAAGCGACTTTAGACATATCCCTGCCTCACCTTGACCCTTATCAAGTCCTCCGTCACGTGGTTAATCTTGGCTATGATAATGATCTTGATGTTTAATACTTCCATGAAAAGTGCCGCTGTGTAGGCGAACGCGACCTCGATGCCAAACGGTATGTATTTTGCTCTCTTGAGAATATCCATGAGAAAGTCATCACACCGTTTCTCAAGACCTAATGCTGTTGAAGACATCTCACGGGATGCTCCCTGCCCGGTGAAGACATCCCGATAACCATGACCGGACAGCATCAAAGGCCATCTATCGTACGATGCCTCATATAACTCCAGCATGATATTCATGGTCAATCCGGACTGGGGAGGAATGAATACAATATCTGAAATCATAGCGGCAGGCGCTCCCAGGGCTTTCAGCCGCCAGAGCGCACAGAGGTTCTTCAATTCTATGAAGCTCTGGGTATATTTTCGCATCATCTCATTCGATGATGCATCGGCCATCTGATGAAGAATGGCAAGCATCTGACGGTCAGCCTCAAAATCAACAGCCTGTAATGACTTCTTTTCCCGGTATTTGCGAATTACCTCCCGGTATGCCGTCAGGTATTCCTGAGGGATTTCATCCCCCTTAAAGGCAGAACCATAGAACTGCGTATCTTCCAGCCTCTGCTCGCTCAACTCTTCATTCCGCGGAAGCTGACTGAGGTAAGACTTTATTCCGGCCTTGAAACTCTGGATATTCCCTCGTACGGTAAAATAATCATAGACAAGAGTCTGGGGAGAGTATTTCCTGATCCACTGGAGCTTGGCTGCCAGATGATCGTTGAGAATCTTTTCATAGTCGAAAAGGTCCTCCTCTTGGCGCACAATGGATTTATACGGAGAATCAGACAGGGACCGGAGCAGCTCATACTGGTCTTTGGCCGAGATAAGAGACTGATATTGATTCGGAGAAATCAGTTCCTTCTCCAGGGCCTTTATTCGTCCGGATAGATAATTCCACCTTGTTTCCTCTTGAGCCTTTTGAGCTAGAGATCTCATAGTTTGGACCTGTTTTTTGCCATGAATTCATGAGCTAAATGGTTAAAAAAGCACCCGGGAGATTTCGGGCTTCAACTCTTCTTTCTTATCAGCTATTATCTGCTGTAAAGAGCAATCTATTTCCGCCTTTTCGCCCCGGAGGATAAAACCTCCCTGAATATCGTGAGAGGTAACAATTTTTAACCGCAGACCTTCTTTCCGGGTCTTTTTTAAGAGAGCATTAACCCAGTCCTGGGTGATTCTGCCATGATCCTTTTGGCTGATAATCAGAGTATCCACCCCGAAGGTAAGGTTTTCAGCGAGGTAGCGGGCAATAATATCAAGATATTTCCTGTCCTCAAGCTGTAATATTCTTTCAATGGCCTTATCGAATACCTCATCAATGAGCTGGTTCTTTAACCGTAACACCTCGGCACTCGTATTTGCCCTGTATTCAGTAAGAAGCCGCTCTTCCTCAAGGGCCAGAGCTGTTTTTTCATTCTCTATTTCTGCTTTATACCGTGCCTCAGCATTTCTTCCGGCCTCCTCGCGCGCCATTCTGACCTTTTCTTCAGCTTCCCTGATGATCCGGCTTGCTTGTGCTTCAGCCTCTTCCAGGATTTTTTGTCGTATTTTCTCAAGGCTCACGATTGATTCCCTTGTATGGTATAAGTAAGGTTGTGGTTGATGAGCTAAAATTTTGTTCCGGTAACCCAGATCAATAACAGGATGTTGGCCAAAAGCGCAATAACAGCATAGGTCTCGACCAGAGCTGGAATAAGAATAGCCTTTCCAGCCTCTGAAGGCTGTTTGGCGACCATGTTTGCCGCTACGGCAGAGGCCTTTCCCTGATAGATGGCGCTCATTAATTCTACCAGGCCGGTGCCAAGGCCTAAAAAGAAGACAACCAGTCCCTGGGAAGGCGATATGGTTATCGTCCCCGCTATCAATCCACAGCGCAAGGCCGCCATAATAGCGCAGATAAATCCATAAAAACCCTGGGTACCGGGAAGTGCCATAATCACCAGAAGCTGCCCGAACAGGTCTGGTTTCTCGGACAATATCCCACCTGCCTGACTGCCCGCAATCAAGATACCTTTTGCTGAACCTAACCCGCCCAAAGTAAATACCAAAATAGCCCCCAGAGCTGCCAAACCTGCGCCTGTCTGCACAAAAAAGAGATTGAGCATCTGTTGCCAAGAACTCATTCTTTTCATCCTCCCTGTAACCCAAGTTACAAATTTTGCCTATTGCCCTGATTTAAGTATTTAATTCCTGGTTACTCAGTTCCTGATATACTTTTTACCAACATTCGAATAACTAACGCTGCCTGCCATAAAACTTTCCTGCCATAACGTAAATGCAGGTAAACCGCAGAGACCTCAGAGGTACAAAGGGATAACCACACGTTGAACAGCTATGAAGAACCATGATGATTAATTTTTATTGACAATCTGTAATTATTGAGAGACATTTGTTATGCTGAGATCGCTTGAAGGAAGAGGTAAATTCTATTTTACCTTAATCAATTCAAGATCCTCCGGAGCATAATTCCTCTCTATAACACCTTTCATCAACAGCCTGAGCAGTTTCGACAATTTCCAGAGCGGCATATTCATTGGAGAAGGCCCGAAAAGGCGTCCCGCCACTATCATAGAATCTTCCGAAAAACTCCAGAAGGGTCAACCTGGCTGGATGGATAAATGCTCCAAGAATATTCATGATAAAATTAAACATATGACCTAAAATGAGAACAGACGCAATCATACATGGCCATATAACCGGAATTTTAAATAGAAAGGCTATAATATTAAAGGCCATACCGACTATGGTGGTGGTCAATCCAAGGGCCAGGAGACGGGAATAGGAGAGGCAGTCTCCAATAAACCCTGCCAGGCCGTAACTGCCGACAATACCATATAAACTCGCTATTCCTGTCAAGAACTTGGCGAGCAAAAGCTCCTCATTCCGTCCTTGAGTCAAGACCAGACCGACTGCACCCCCGATAAAAAGAATGAATCCCACTTTGTACAACAAAGGATTTACCGTGGTAAAAAGGGAAGAAATAAGGATTATGGCACCTGAAAGATATGGATACCAAAGAATACCATCAAATAGGGCATTTTTTATATTTCCCTGCCGTATTTCTTTTACAACCTTCAAAAAAATACCATAAAACTGGTTCAGAACACCGATGAAAATGGCAATAACCAGGGCAACTAACGGCTTCCCCATTGGATCAAGAATAACTAAGCTATCCCTTAAGATAAGAAGAGGATTGGATGCGGAGAGATATTTGGCCGAAACCAGATCTCCACCCCAGGAGCCGGTTATGAGCCCGAAAAAGGTAGTCGAGAAACCTGCATACCAGAAAAGCCGTAAAAATCTGACCAGTCTTTTTTCTTGGTTATATTTCCTGATCAGGAAGGTACAAAGGCCAACCAGCATAATTCCGTAGAGAACATCTCCGAGGCAGATGCCAAAGAAGGATAAAAAGGTCCAAAAAATGAAAGGAGTTGGATCCAGAGCAAAATAGTTGGGGTAGCCAAACATCTCGACAAGAAGCTCAACTGGCCTGAAGATTCTGTTATTTTTTAATGAGACCGGGACATTATCTGACGATTCCGGAGAAGAAAATGTGTAGCTGATATCTTGAAAAAGAGAGCCAAGCCCTTCATCCAATGCCTTTACATCCTGAGTACGAACAAAGCCTTCCAAAATTACCGTATGCGGAGTCTGTAAAAAATTCTTCTGAACTTCGTGGAAGGACTTTTTATTCTGGTAATCTTCCAGCAAAATCCTGACATGCACTCTGTGCCTGAGATATTCTCCGATCCTGCCGACAATCTTTTCCTGTTCCAGCTTCAGCTTTTCTGACTCTTTTCTCAATTCCTGACATCGCTCACTCACGGTTACGGTTAAGGGCGGCAGGGACACGGGTATGAAATGAGTGCCGATGAGAATATCATTGATCTGCTCTTGTATACCCTTTAACCCGATAACAAGGATTAATCGCGAAGATTTGTCTTCCGACAGAGTTTCAAGGTGCAAGCTATCAAGGTATTCTTCCGCCTTGCTTAAGAAGGTTTCATAATCATTGCGATTCATTTTCCCCAGTAAGGCGAAAGTTTTTTTACTCTCTCGAACGAGAGCAGGCGGGAAAGAGATAGCGGTGTAAGGCTCGATTTCCTTCAGCTCATGAGCTATCTCCTCTTCTCTCTTTTTACTATCCTCAAAACTCTTGTCGAGTGCTCTTACTTTCTTAAGTAATCCTTCGACATCGAGGCTGTGTGCTTCCTCCACATCTGATTGGGTGGCAAAGGTTGTAGGTGTAGTAGTAAAAAGGGATATGAGACCTTTGTTTTCAGGATGGAATTTATGGAAAAAGTCAAGAATGGAGTTTAGTTGAACGATCCTCTGATCATATTCCGTAGTATCGACTGATATCAAATTACTTTCATGGTTGCCGTTTTCTTCGAGCTTTAAAGATGGTCTGAGATCGACGACATGTAAAACACCTTTTTTCATTAAGAAGGAGCGAAGTTCCTCCTCCCTGCTTTTTAAGCATACAATGGATACCTTCGTCATCTTCTCAATAGCCATAGCTGTCTATCCTTAGTTTGCTGTTATTTATTGTTGAATTATTATATATGACTGAGGACCATTTCTATTGCTTTATCGATATGATGAGAGGAGTTTGCCTTCATATTTTTTAAAACAGCCTCTTTTTTTTGGGCCTCCTCTGTGCTCAGAGATGAAAGCCTCCGATTCCACTGGGCCTGTAAAGCTTTTTTTTCCTGAGCAAGCTTGTTTTCCCAATCTTTCTCGATCTTTTTTCTTTCTTCTTCCTGGCTTATTAAAAGCTCCTGACCTCTTTTTTGGGCTTTTTGAATAATATCATCAGCTTCTTTTTCGAAATCCAGTACTTTTTCTAAGGTATTCATTTTGATAATCAGACCATCCTTAATGAGAATTAACCAACTTTAGTGAAACCAAGAAATTATTCAATTCTGAGATTTATTCGCCAAATCAGAAATCAATCTGACTCCACTTATTATCGTGCTTCTATCGGTACAGTCTGTTCATCAAAGGCAAGAAAAAAAGAAGGGAAGAGCCCACTATCCCCCCCATACCGGCTTTTTAAATTGTATTTAGTATATTTCAGAACTTGAATATTGTCAAGATGATTGACAACAATTTCAGAAGATAGACACCACGAGGAAGATTATACTGTATTACAGCAGCCTTTCACTACCGGCCACTTTTTTAAAAATAGATTGAGAGTGCCTCAGCAGTCACTCATGATATACTCTAACTAACTGAAACAAATTAAACTTACGATCGGTAAAAATGATGGATTAAAAGAAAACATGAAGCTCATTATCTATGGTGCTCTCGATAATGACCAAAATCAAACAGGCGATTATGCTATTCTTGGAGAGGCTGAAGTAAGCGAAGTCAGGGAAACGTACTCATTTTGGAAGGCGATTGCACGGTGAAGTGTCCCGGCGGCAAGTAGGGTGATGAGAGGGGAGAAAGGGGCATCTCCTTGGAGCTCCCTGAAGTTTACATAATCATTATTTATGTAAACTTAGTGGTTCTCTCGCTCAGTAAATACCGCAGGAAGAGTCCGGCCAGTTAGGTGTTAACCTGAATGGCACTTACCTAAGACAAGAAGGGGGATACGAAGAGCACGAAGAGAGAGAAAGAGCGGCGGGTCCCTGCCCTGGACCCTGACCCTTTAAAAAGTTTAATCTCTGCGTGGTCTTCGTGTCCTTGGTGCGCCCTTTCTGTTCTCATAAGGAGAGGCTTGGCCTGTGTAAGTGCCATTCGGCTTGGCTTAACACCTGCGGGGAGAGGGTTGGGGGGGAGGGACGTTCATGGTTTCCTCTGTTTTATTTTTAACAAAACGATGTTTTACCATTACTTATCATCTAATAACTTATTGAAATAAGTATAATTTATTGAATATACATTACCTGTTACATTAAGCTACTACCGATAAGAAGCTGTTTAATTTAAGATATGGACTTCATATGAATAATAAATCAACTATAAGCCTGTAAAATCAATATATTAAACATGCTAATATCAGGTATAAGTTGAATACTTATCTTTGATAAATAAATAAATTATGATGTTATCCTTATTAACACCCGAAGATATTCCAGGCAAGACCATAAAAACGTAACGGATGTAAAAATATACCGTCTGAATTTTAAACTGGAGGATCAGGCCTTAATATTGGCGTGAGTCTTTTTTCTGACCAGGTGAAACAAATGATTTCCTGGCTTAAAAGGGGGTGACTTTGCAGTACATAACTTTTTACCCAATATCATAGGGGTCTTCGTAGATGTGACCTATTGTCGCGAGAATAGAGGAGGTAAAATCAAGGTAGAATTATGAAGGTAATTGGTTTTGGCAAAGCTTGTTCGTAAGGCTTAAGCAGGGAAAATCAATCCGGTTGGAGGGGGGATTCATTGATTTCATCAGACACGCTCATGCCGGGAACAGGGTAAGAAGGTATGGCATTGATATTGCAAACTCAGACTTCGCAAGGCGGCGTCTTGAGCTTACAGTAATTACAGGTCAGATAATTTTTATGGTTAGGATGGTTAGTAATGGTTAGAGAGGAGTAGTCATGAAAAAGAGTATTGTTTCGGCTGTTCTGTTTATATTTTTTTTCTCAATGAGTTCTTTTTTACCGTTTGGAACTGCCAAAGCTCAAACAACAACCACCGGTCTTGGGTATAATCCCTTCCTCTTTTCGGGAGGACTGGGGCACTTGAATCCTTATTTACTCTATGGTCTTCTCGGCAATTCCGGGACAACAGGAACCACCACTACAGGAAATCTGGGCTTCCCCTTCTCCTTCCCCTTCATGGGCATGGGCGGCATGGGAGGTTTCGGCCGCTTTAATCCCTATCTGTACAGCGGTCTGCTGGGCAATCTTGGCACTACGGGAACGACAAGCACGACGCCGACCACGGGCAGTTTTGGTTTTCCCTATTCCCTCATGGGCGGCATGGGAGGTTTCGGCCGCTTTAATCCCTATCTGTACAGCGGTCTGCTGGGCAATCTTGGCACTACGGGAACGACAAGCACGACGCCGACCACGGGCAGTTTTGGTTTTCCCTATTCCCTCATGGGCGGCATGGGAGGCTTTGGCCATCTGAATCCCTATCTGTATTCAGGGCTGCTTGGTAATACGGGGCTGTTTGGCAGCACCACCAGCAGTTTGTCGAGTAATCCCTATCTCCCCTTTGGATTCATGGGTGGTATGATGGGGATGGGCGGTATGATGGGAATGGGATATCCCGGCCTTTATAGCAGCCTGTTAAGCTCTCTTCTGCCTCCTGCAACCACACCGGTGGTAACCCCAACGGTCCCTGTTCCGGCGGCTACTGCACCGGCAGCAACCGTTATTCCGGCAGCAACCGTTATTCCGGCAGCAACGGTCACTCCGGCAGCAACCGTTGTCCCAGTGAGTACAATACCGGTAGCTACGGCTGTTGCACTGTAATTTATGACATATTGTGTGTATATCCGAATAAGCTATTGATATAATTGCAGTAAAGTTATTATATCGGTTTTAAACTCTTCCCTCTCGCTTCTTTTTCAATCAAAAAGAAGCGAGAGGTTATTTTTCCAGTTTCCACAAAATTATTTTTTCCCACCCGAGTTTTATCAGACAAAGCACAGGCCAAAAACAGAAATGGTATTACCCTCATGAAAGGGTTTATACCCTGTATCGTTCATTCTTTTTATGGTTCTTACAGCATAATATATATACTCATGCTGCTTGCTCTCCTCGAGGGGTATTGCCAGCAGGGAGTCAGGATGATGAAAGGAGAGATAATGGAGAATAAAAAAGTAATGATTACACAGATCCTTACTGTATTTTTATTTTTTTCCCTCTGCTTTTGGGGGGCAGGAAAGCCATCGGCTTCTCAGGCTGCATCTGGCGAGGTATCGGCCGCTCTATCACCAGCGGTTATCGTTGAAGCGGACCCCGCCATCTATCCGCCTCAGGAGGAGGTGCCGGTATCTCAGGCTGTTCGCGTTACGTTCAATAAAAACATGGATCAGGCAACGACCCGGTCAGCCTTTGCCCTGTACCGGATTTCTGGAGCCGGTGAGCATCTTTTGGTTGACGGAATTTGTCAGGTTACGGGCAATGTTCTTACCTTTACCCCATTCCACCCCCTGGCCGCAGACTCCATCTACCAGGTGGCCCTGAGCTTGAAAGCCACTGATGCGAGCGGCCAAAATTTGCAGGGCATCCAGAATACCCCTCCAGCGCAAGGAGATATCCTCTGGTATTTTGTCACTGTAGCCGATGCTATTCCTCCGGAGATTACCGATTGCTCACCTGCTTCGGAAGATAGGGATATTTCTCCTCCGACTGAGATCAGGTTTCATGTCCGGGATAATAACGCGGGCGTGGATCCTGGTTCTCTGGCAGTGAAAATCAATGGCCAACAGGTGGCCCCTGTTCTCAGCCCAATGTCAAAGAAGGACTTACAGGTAGTATATTCTCCGGATACTCCTTTCCCGTATGGCGAGAGAATCACGGTTTCCATTTATGCCAGGGATTATGTGGGTAATCCCGTTGAACAGTCCTATTCATTCACCACCATGAGCAGGCCGGATCGATCCTGGTCCCTGGAGCATAAGGCCCTGACGGATGTTGCCGCTCTGGCTATCGACAGCCAGGACCAGCTCTGGGTGGCTTTGCGGCAAGGCCCCGATGGCAGCACCGGCGGGGTCAGAATGTTTGATGGCAGCCGCTGGCACCTGTACGCCTCGGCAGGGGAGGTATTCATTGATAATGCAACAGCCATAGCCGTTGACAGCCGGGATCAGGTATGGGTTGGCCTTGGGACGGATGAGGCTGCGGGGGATGATCCGAATGCTGTCCCCAAGCTGGCAAAATATAATGGACAGAATTGGACACTCTACACCGCCAAAGCCCTTGGTGTTTCCTCTGAAGAAGAAATCAATGAAATAGCCGTCGATTTTCAGAATCACCTCTGGATCGCCACATCCTCAAGCGGAGTGATTGAGTTTGACGGGAATTTCAGCCTGCCGCGGGGACTGGAAGATACCGGCCAGGAGGATATCCAGGTCAGGGCAATTGCCCCTGGACCGGACAACGATATTTGGGTTGGAACCGACCTTTACGGGGTCCTGCGGTTAGGCGCGGTCGGGGGATGGGTGCAGTATGCTTTTTCGGTCCGCGGCCGGGATCCGGTTGATTTTATCGTCAACGACCTGGCTGTCGGTACTGATGGAAAAGTGTGGGCAGCCACCAGCTCAGGTCTATTGCAGCTTTCTCCGGATGATGAGGCAGGTGGAGGATGGAAGTGCCTGATCCCCAATAATTTCGTTCATGCCGTGGCTGTAGACAGGCGATCGGGAAATATCTGGATTGGAACGGAGCGGGGGCTTCTCAGGCTCGACAGCCAATCGAACCAGGTAAATTTTTTGCCAGATGAGCCATACTATCCTCTTGCAGCCGAGGCTGTTACCCATATAGCCATAAATCCCAACCCCGGTCATCCAGAAATCTGGGTTGCCGGCACTGACTCACTGGCCAGGAGAGATGAAAATGCACCTCGGATTATTTCCAGTCTACCGAAAGGCGGAGCTCAAAATGTAGCTGAAAATACTTCTATTACCATATACTTTTCCGAGGCCATGGATCCAAATTCCAGGGCATTTTTCAACCTGTATGACTCTCGCCATAAGCCCGTTTCAGGCAGTGCCATAATTGACGGAGATACCTTGACATTTGCTCTTCCTCCAGGCGCATCTTTGCTGGAGGGTGAGACCTACACACTCATCGCCGCCTCTCAGATGCAGGATCTGGCCGGTAACAGGCTCGATGGAGATCGGGATGGACTGGGAGGAGAGCCGGAGGATACCTGCTCGCTTGTTTTTACGGTCGAGAAGAAGGCCGTACCACTTCCTTCCAGTGAAGGATGGCTATCCGCTTACAGCGGAGGATGGAGCGGTGCGGGTTTTGGTTTTCCAGGTTCTCCTGCCGGACTTTTCGGCACTCAGATCATCCCCCTGAATCCGTGGTCCGGCCTGAGCCCGATGTCCGGTTTTAGTTCATGGTCTGTTTTCAATCCTCTGTCCGGCTTTGATTCGCAATTTCAAAACAACTGGGGGGCCTCTTTCGGTCAGGGAATCTCTTTTAATCAGTTTGGCTTTCAGGGATGGAGCAGCAATAGCTGGTCTACCCAGCCTCTGGGGAATACACTGCGCAATTTTCTCCCGGGAGGTCTTGGTTCTAACTGATTGTCCGCCATTGACGGGCAGGACGAATGAAGTGAGAGCCCCCTGAAGCACTCTGAGATTGAGACTGCTTCAGGGGGCTTGAAATTTTATCGCTCATATATGGTAGCCATCACACTGTTTGGATCTGATGCCTTTAGCGAAGTGAAAGTCCTATAGATGGGATTTCCCGCAGAGGCGCAGAGAAAATAATTTGTCTTTTTTACCTCTGCGTCTCTGCGTCTCTGCGGGAGAAATATTACTGTGTTGTCTTACCAATATGAGCGAATTTTATTTATGCGGTGTTTCCGCCACGGCACAGGATAACGCCGTGCGCCACTGACCACTGATAACTCACCTTGTTCCCGGTTTGATCAAGGAGTTCATTTTTCCCGGTAATTCCTCTGATGGGAAAGCACACTTATTCCGATATCTGTAAAGAGAGGGGATATTCTGGCTATTTAAGGTGTACTTCATGGTATTAACCCTGGTTTATTTCTTCCCTGATTTTTCTGACAGGAGTGTATGATGTGACCTCATCCGGGGCTGCACACTCCAGGCTGAAAAAGCCTTGTGGCTCCCGGCTGAAGTATAGCTGACAAATCAACAACAGGCAGATAATGGTTCCAATTGTCTGTGTGACTACCCTGATGGAGCATATTCATGTGGAAAGTTTTACTGGTCGATCAGAATAACTGGTTTGCTGATGAGGTAGCCCAGCGAATCGAGGGGAGTGATAAAAAACTGGTAATCGCCCGCGATGCGGACACTGCGATTAAAATGCTCCAGGGTGAGCAATTTCATCTGATCGTCATCAGCGACGAGCTTCCTGACAGGGGCTGTTTTCGAATCCTTGAACTGGCCATGATGATCGATGAAGCCATGCCGGTAAACCTGATTCTTCTTCAATATCAATTGGAGGATTTCAAGGACATTATTAAACCCTACACCTGGAGTGTGCTGGAGGGTGTGGTTACGGTTGACACTCTTCTCAATACTATTCACAATACGATCAAAGAAATAAAGCTTAACCATAAGATCCGTTATTTAACCCATACTCAGAAATATATTTGTAAATTCGATAACATCGTCGGGGTCAGCCCAAAAATTCAGGAAGTATTCTCTTTTATCAAAAAGGTGGCCAAAAGTGATTCTACGGTGCTTATTCAGGGAGAGACAGGAACAGGGAAGGAATTGATCGCCGCGGCTTTGCATTACAACAGCCTGCGGTGCCAGGAGAATTTTGTAGCGGTAAATTGTGCCACTCTGAATGAGAATCTTCTGGAGAGCGAGCTTTTTGGTCATGAGAAGGGTTCTTTCACCGGCGCTCACAATCTGAGGATTGGTCGATTTGAACAGGCAAATTGCGGAACGCTGTTCCTCGATGAGGTTGGGGAAATGAGCCTGTCGGTTCAGGCCAAGGTTTTACGGGTATTACAGAAACAGGAATTTGAACGGGTTGGAGGCAGCAAGACAATCAAGGTGAATGTCAGAGTGATTGCGGCCACGAACCGTGATTTGCTGAAAGAGGTCAGCGAGGGCAGATTCCGGCAGGATCTTTATTACCGCTTAAGTGTCATTCCCATTACTATTCCTCCCCTGCGGGAGAGAAAAGAGGATATTGCCCCCCTGGCTGCCTACTTTTTCAACAAGTATAAAAAAAGGGGAGGGAAAGAATTAATTGGTTTCCATCCGGCCTGTTATACCATACTTGAAAAGTACCATTGGCCGGGCAATGTCCGGGAGCTGGAAAATGTTATCGAACGGGCCGTCCTGGTCACCAGTAATGAATCTATTTTACCGGAAGATCTCCTGATACCGAATACGCTCCGGCCAGATTCGAATACTCTGCAATCCAATCCATTGCCTGGCAGGCCAGCGGCACAGAGCCATGACAGCGGCCATGATGATGGTTTTCATCTCGTCCTGCCTCCTGGAGGAGTAAGTTTAAAGGCCGTCGAACAGGAACTTATCATTCAGGCTCTGCGGATGAGTAAGGGAGTTCAGAAAGATGCAGCCAGGTTACTTGGAATCAGTTGCCGGGTGATTAACTATAAAATCAAAAAGTATCGATTGCAGGAATCAGGAAAGCCTTTCAGAAAAGAATGACAGGTAAAAGAGCTGGAGTGAGGTCAATGACAGTTGATGAGGCTATTGCCAAAATCGAAGATATCCCCACGATCCCGACAATTTTAGGAGAAATTCTGCGGATAACTTCTTCCGAGAGAAGTTCGGTGAATGATTTGACCAGGATTATCTATTCTGATCAGGCACTGGCTACCAAGATTCTGAAAATGGCCAATTCATCTTTTTACCGGCTGGCTCAGCAGGTAAAAAGCATTGACCGGGCTATCGTGGTTCTCGGATTCGAGGAGGTCCGCGCCATAGCTACGGCCATGACAGTTTTTGATTCCGTGTACCTGCGAAAAGACGGGGTCTACTATAACCGGCTGAGATCATGGAACCATTCTCTGCTCTGCGGCATGGGCACCAGGATATTGGTCAACCAGGTGAAGAATGGCAGGGGGCTTGAATCGGAAGTCTTTGTAGGAGGATTGATTCATGATATCGGCAAGGTTTTGATGGATCGGAATTTCCCGGAATATTTTGCCAGGGTTTTGGAATTGGTCGAAGAAACATCCATGACTATGGAATCCGCCGAGCAGAAAATTTTCGGTTTCGATCATGCCCTGCTGGCTGGCAGGTTATTGAAAAAATGGAAATTCCCTGACCAGTTGATCGACATGGTTTTGCATCACCATCATCCCGTTTCCGGAGAGGATAATCGGTGCTGGATCAGTATACTTTTTGTGGCCGACATGATGTGTCATCAGCTCGGATGTTCAACCTTTGCCTGTGAGCCCAAACCCAATATCAGGAAGTTTCTCCGTTCCGATTTGATGAAGTCACTCAGGAATAAAGGGTTGCCTCTGACGCCTCCAAATTTTATTGCTTCTCTCCGAAAATTAAAGGGACATCTGGCAGAGATAGACCGTCTGGCGAACATTTTTCTCCCTTCTTAAGAAGCGGAAAGAGGAAGACCGGGCATCTTTCAACGGAATAGTATAAGTCAAGAGGCCCGGCCTGATGAATCGTGGTATCTCCCTTTTATTTGCACCCAAACCATGAACCAATGGTTCCAATAAAGCACATCTTCGACTTGTCATCGGAAGACCCGGAAGAAACTGGTGTAGGCACATAGATATAATTGGTCTTGCTGGTATTATTGGGGTCTACCGGTGTTGCGTAAATGTCCTGTGATGGTGAGCTTTCAACGTCATATTCATTATATGCGGTCAGCAGTATCCGGTAAGTAGTATTGTTCTGCAGGTTCGTGAGGTTATAGGAAGTCACATTCCCGACATCGACCTTGTTCCTGAGGTTTCTGATAGAGCCGTTAGTCCCTGAATTGTTCCCGCTGTTTCCCCCCGGGGTTCCCCCATTCATGTCTCCGCCGTTTCCTCCCGTTCCGCCGGTACCACTATCCATACTCCCTCCATCGCCGCTCGATCCGCCGGGAGTATATCGGCTTGCCGATTGCACAGCCCTGATAGCGGAAACATCGTAATAGAGGTTATATCCCTGAGCTTCGGCGACCCTTTCCCAACTGAGCTTGACCGTGGAGCGGTCAACCGAGACCACAATCGAGGATGGTTCTGCCGGAGGCTCGGCTATGCCCTTGAGTCCGAAGCTGTCTTTGATGATGTCCCTGTAGGCCCGGTCATATTTAGCTTCATCGACAGCCAGAATATCGAGGAGAAAATCCAGGTATGAGACCGGTTCCGCATAGGCGGCAAACAAAAAGAGCGTATTGGCTGTTTTGATTCCATTCTCTCCGTATCTGCGGCGAAGCTCCTTCCGAAGGTTCCACATGGCCCCGGACAGAATAAGGCTGCTTTCGTAAAGCTCATCTCCATAATTCAGCCGGTAATGCAGGTCATTTTCCAGATCCCGTAAGGCTCCCTGATTCCAGAAGCCACCCTCGGCGATCAGAGAATCATTATTGATAGTGCAGGCCCAGTAATCGGAAAATGCCTCATGCATGGCATCGAACTGATTAAACCGGCTGGGATTGGATACAGGATTGCTTTCATAGATAGTATCGGTGACGGCATGACTTACTTCATGGTAGATAATATCTGAATAGAGAGAAAAATCCTGATATTCAGCCTTATCACCTTCTCCAAGGTAAATCCCGTCACCTTCAAGCCAGTAAGAGTTGTTGATCTCCTCAGTATTGTGAACCGTAATGGAGATGGGAAAGAAAGAATCCCTTCTTCCCGGAAAATTAGGGTCTATTGCCTTAAGATATTCAATGAGATAGTTGGCATGATAGTAGGCGTTCAACTCGTCGATATCCCCGGAGGCACTGATAGTTCCGGTATCCGTTTGGGGATTGTAATCGCTGGCGGCTTTGAGCGTGACCGTGATTTCGTCGGGCCTGTTTCGCACGATGTTGCCATTGGTATAGACCAGACCCTCTCCCTCATGGTTCCTGACCTGGAAATAGGTTCCCTTAAGGCTGATATCAAGGATATTATTTGCCGCCTCATTGGTGAAAGTAAAACTCCCGTTCTCATCAGTCACTCCCTGGACAGCGTGGTAAACGCCGATATCGTCGATGTTCCATCCGCAGTAATTATAAAAGCTGTTGGTGGGTCCCATGCCCCAGCGGATAGAAAAGGTCCCCGGATTCCCGCTCAGAAAGGAGGAAAGATCATAAGACACCAGTTTCCATTCTCCATCATAGATCGGCTCGAGGGGATTTGACCAGACCACATGCCAGTTGCCCGGCAAGCTGCTGATTTCGATATTGGCTTTATCCGAATTCGATCCTTCAACTCCAAGCCAGCGCCAGAATCTGAGGACTGTTTTTTTGCTCCCGCTCTGCCTGGTGATTGGCTTTGTAGTCAGGTACTCCCGGTTGGTCAGGTTCTCGTAATAACTGCCGCGCAGATTGTATCCATAGACAGCGGAGCCGGTATGGCCTGCATCCGGGTCCGTTTCCTCTGATCCCGAAGAGCCTGCCACCGGAATGCCGTATTCCCACCGAAATAGTGAGGTCCCGGCCCATCCTGGATCCTGGTTGAGATTTTCAAACATCAGAGGAGATGTTTTATCAAGGAGCGTAGCGGTCAGATTGGAAAACGGGACCGTAAGTATCGTGCCGGGATATTCGGGCAGGATTTGCCCCTCCACTTTTCCGAAAACCGAATAGCGTGCCCGGTCATAGTATTCGATAATACTTCCGTCCTGGGCATCGATAAAGTACCTCCACCCTTTGGCCAGCCGGGGGCAGGTTGCTTCGATCTCCCAGCATAAGCGGTATGCAACAGGTTGTGTGTCCTGCAGGGGATAGATAACCAGCCGGGGCTGGTTGCAGGTCAGGGAATCCGGGGAGAGTCCGCGGCTCTGGGCAACCATGCCAATGGCTGTCCGGCTGTCCAGGGAGGATTGCGGATCGATGGTTATCCCTGGATAGACAGTTCCCCCAAAGGTTAAAAGCTTTCCTGATTGCTGATAGCGCAAGGTCAGATATCCCCCGTAGACGGGAATTGACTGAGCGTATTGGCTGAACCTGACATACCATATTTCTCCCCGCTGATAAACCCTCTCCAGATGAAAGTCCTGGTAGCTTACCTGGAAAATCGATTCGTTTTCCCGGATGAATTTTTTTGATTCCTCAATCAGGTCCGCCTGGCTGCTCAGCTTTCGTTGAGCTTTGCCTGAAGACGAAGTACCGGTAGCCTCCACCCGCAGATAATTTGCCGTTTGGCTTCGCAGGACCTTCCAATCTCCTCCATTCCTTGCGAGAAAATATCTCCATGATTCATCCTTCTGGAGCCTCTGCGGAGAGATTATTTGAGCATCCTCTCCGCGGCTCGAATAATTCCCGGTTAAACTTCGTTCCCTTTTTCCCTTGCCGGACTGCAAAAGAGCATAGGCAGGGTTGTCCCATAAGGCTATTCCTCCAATAAAAATAATCAGAGGCAGCAAGGTGGAAATGGAAGCAAGCAGGCGAACACATTGAACCATGACGTACTACTCCCCCCTTCAAATGATGAAATAGAATAACCACGTTAGACTTTATTTACCTTTTCAGCATATTCTGTACCAGGACTGATCTTTTTAAGGAATTAAAAATTGGCTTGACAAAGCAGGCATCTCTGAGGAAAAAGAGGGATGCTCGTTCTTTGAGGAGGAGAGTGGTGTGTTCTTTTCCGCGAGAGCAAGTGACAGGTTTTTGAACAGTTCCGGGGATGACTGATTGAATACTGGTTGAGACCGGGAAAAACCGGGAGGGCAGCCCTGAATGAAGGCTGCCCTCCCGGTTCGAGCAAGCAATTATCATTATGAGTGAATGAGATTAAACATACCTTAGCAGGAGATTCACCTCAGCTACCAGATAAAAGGAATGAGAGGGAATAAAGCAGAGATAACAGCCGGTGCCGCTGTAGCTGTGGGAACCAGAACCGTAGGAGCAACAATCGTAGGAGCAACAATCGTAGGAGCAACAACTGTCGGAGCTGCAACGGCTGGAGCTACAACAGGGGCGGAAACCGTGGGAAATACGGTCAGATCAAGATTGAAGGTTCCTGTCTGGTCAACTCCCAGAGCCTTGACAACGATACCGGTAGCTACACTGACAATACTCCAGGTTCCGGTCATGGTGGTAGGACTGGTCAGGGTCCCGCTGATCTGGAGAGCATAGGTTCCCAGAGCATTAATTCCACTCAAGGTGACAGAATATGGAGTAGAGGTTCCATAGACCGTAACCGGCGTCGGGATAGAGGCATTTCCAAAGAGTGTGGCTGTTCCGGTGAGGAATCCGGTCAGAGGATCTTCAACCAGAGTCAACGTCATATCAGCATACAGGAAACCCAGATACCAGGTTCCGGTCCATGATCCGTCAAACTGCTCGGCAGTAATAGCCGCAGTGGCAGCAGGTGCCGCAGTAGTGGTTGTAGTAGTAGGCGGAGTGAGCCCGGCCAGAGCTGTCAATATAGCATTCGACGTACTGCTCAGACCTGAAAGACCGCCAAGACCGCCATACAGACCGCCTAACCCGCCGTACAGTCCACCCAGACCACCATAGAGGCCGCCCAGACCGAGCATGCCGCCATACAGGCCATACAGACCGCCCAGGCCATACATACCATACAGGCCGCCGTACAAACCGCCATAGAGACCGCCGAGCCCGAACATTCCGCCATACAGGCCATATAAGCCACCATACAGGCCATACAATCCACCGTACAGTCCGCCTAATCCATACATACCACCATACAGACCGCCGTACAATCCGCCATACAAACCGCCATAGAGACCACCCAAGCCGTACATACCATATAAGCCACCACCATACAAACCGCCATAGGAGCTGTAATACCCTTCGCTTGGCTTGGAAAGAGTGATAATCAGGCAGAGTATCAAGAGGAACGAGAGGCAGGTTTTCAACCATGATTTTCCAGGGTCTTTCATCATACGACTTTCCTTCCCTACAATGAGTGTTTTCATGCATCCTTGAGAATTGCTCTCAAGAGCCTAATGAAAAATCAGGCTTACACTGGGAAGGCAGCCTTCTTCGGAAAAGCTGAAGAAGGCTGCCCTCGTCTCCTATTACGATATACACCTTCAGACTGAGCCTGTTAAACCTAGATTACCGGAGCAAGCAGGCTGAGCTTAAAGCTGCCGGTTTCCACCAGTGAAGTACTGTTGGTCAGGGTATAGGTTCCGTCCATAGTGGTAGCGGTAGTCAGGGTACCAACAATATCAATCGTAAAGGTCATAGTACCAAGGCCAATGCCGGAGCCGCTGAGGATAATCTGACTGTTCAGTGCAGTTCCGGTAACATCCACCAGACTGCCCAGCGTGGGATTACCCAGCAGTTGAACATAACCGGACAGGGTTCCCAGCAGAGGATCTACAACCAGGTTGAGAGTCATTGGGCCGGAAACAAGCCCTGAAGACCAGATACCTTCCCAGGTTCCAGCCTGCTCGGCAGCCGTTAGCGAACCACTTAAGGCGGAGATGAGAGCCAGGGTGCTCAAATCACCCATGCCATAGAGCCCGCCCAGACCATAGAGCCCACCCAGGCCGTACATACCATAAAGCCCGCCATAGAGGCCGCCCAGGCCATACAAGCCGTAGAGCCCGCCATAGAGGCCACCCAGGCCGTACATGCCATAGAGTCCGCCGTAGAGTCCCATGCCGTAAAGTCCGCCGTAGAGACCGCCATACAAGCTTCCTA
>JBFLZW010000088.1 GCA_040755755.1 bacterium
TTGTGATCAACTCAATGCTCATCCTAAACCAATACACTGGACTTATACGAAAGAAAAGTTCCTGCTCCAATTTGCTCCACCAGGCCCAAAACAACTGGCCGCGTAATTATGGCGACGTGTACTAAGTCCACTCCGTAAATCCCCTCTCCTACAGAGTCCAGGATCAGCTTATTTTGATTAAGAGACTTTTCAAGGGCATCCTGGGTTTGTTTATACTTAATGATCGCACTCTGCAGTTGGCTATTCGTTGTCATAAGCTCATGGGTGCGCTCTTGCACTAATTCCTCAAGGTGGAACCGATACCTCTGTAATTCCTCTACTGCCCTTTTTTGTTCAGTAATGTCCCGTTCGATTGCTGCGGCGCCGAAAATCCTGCCGCTCGTATCCCTGAGAGGCGATATGGTAATGCTTACAGCAATCCGTTTTTCATCTTTTCTCAAACGGAGCGTTTCATAATTACGGATGCTTTCTCCCCGTCTGAGCTGTTTGAGGATTTTGGATAACTCATCCGGCAGACGTTCCGGTGGAAATATGAGTGAAATGGAACGGCCTATGGCCTCTTTGGCCGAATACCCATATATTCTCTCAGCCCCACGGTTCCAACTGATAATGGTGCCATCCTGATCCAGTGCCTTGCAGATAATTGCATCTTCCGCGGATTCAACAATAGCGGTCAGCCGGGAACGTGTCTCCTCAGCCTCAATATGAGCGGCGATATCGTTGAAAATGACCACGGCAGCTTCAATCTCCCCTTCACGGTTACGGATTGGGGTAGAGCGGATGCTTATTACGCTGCGTGTGCCATCACCACGGATGATACCGGCTTTCTCATCAATGACGACCTCACCATGGAGCAGAGAACGTCCCAAGGGCCACTCTTCTCCCCGGTAAGGCCGCCCGTCTTCGAGATGAAACCCTTTCCACTTCCCATATTCCTCAACATTGGCGGACGAGAGGACAGGCTGCCGCCAGATTTCCTCCGCCTGCTTATTACCAAGGATAATCCTTCCGGAAGGTGCCTCAGAAATAACAACGGCAGAGGGCATCTGCTGCATCACCGCTTCAAGCTTTGCCCGCTCCTGCCGAAGCTGCTCATTTGTTTGCAGTAACTCTTCACACCTGCGACTGACAACCATTGTTTCGACTACATAGCCAAAAAGGGTAAAAGTTAAGACCACGATAAGACGTATCAATAGATCATCCGCATCTAAGTGAAACAGGTGATCGATAATGCCTCCTTTCAATGTATGGGCATATATTACCGATTTAGTAACCCAATACAGAATCCCAAGACCAAATCCTACCAGAGTGACACGGTTTCCTATTTTGTCCGTGTATCGTACAAGCGTGTTTATGATATTCATGGATTAACTGCCTTCGCTTATCTCAGAGCGATAAAAGCCTCCAAGGTTAAAATTGCACTTTGTTCTCCAAGAGCATTATATAACATACTGTTGTTATTAGCAATTTTAAGATGGAGGTTTTTTTCTCAAGCGTTACTCCAAAGTTTACCAGCATGGCCTCCATGATCCTAAAATTGTAGCTGATGATCTGTATACAATGCTTCTGAGTCATGTTGACCAAGAAATATTGTATAGAATTTTTTATTATGATTGCTCCCCGCTACAAAAGAAGGCTCATAATCCTATTACTAAAAAATGTATCGACTTTTCAAAAAGTAACCAGGCAATTTTTCGGATCCAATTTCATCAAGAACTGAAAAAGAAACGCAAGGTAGCACTTCGTTTAGGAGAGTTGAAAGATTATGGTGGGTGGATTATACGCCCAGCAAAAACAAAAGAGTTGCTCGATGGAAAAATTCAGGTAGAAGATATTGTTGAAAATGATGTCTACTCCAATGTTCAACAAAATCGGGAGATAGCGATTTTGTTCCTGCTGCGAAACTTGCCCGAATAGAAGGTATTGACTTTATTTTAGATCCTATGTGGAAAACAATAGATCCATCTTTACTTGAGCATATAGATGGTCTTAAGTCTACATGCCCAAGACCAAAGTTGCCTTCCCTAAGTTCTAGCCTTACAGGCACCTTATCCACTCCAGTCTCTCCTGTATCAACTAAGCCATCCTAACGGTTTCATCCATTTCGTGCAGGCTTAATTTGCAGACAAGCTTCCACACCTCATACGTAGACACTACCAGAGCAGAGCAAGTGCATCGGCCACAGCTAATCCGCGGGGAGTGGGGCACAGGCGGTCTCCCCGGACTTCCAGCTTGCCTTCATGGATCAGTCGGCTGGCCAGTCCTGGCGGGTCAGAGAGGAGATTCTGGCCGAACTGCCGGTGAAAATCTTCAACGCGGATTCCCTGCCGGGTCCGAAATCCAAGGTAGAGTGTCTCAAGCCGAAGCTCCTCCAGCCCCAGGCTTTCCTGGCCGGCAATGGGCAGTGCTCCCTGCTGCAAGTCGCGGCAATACAGGGATAATGACCGGTGGTTCCAGTGCCTCCGGTTATTGGCAAAGGAGTGGGCGGAAGGGCCAAGGCCCAGGTAGGGGATGTGTTGCCAGTACTTCTGGTTGTGACGGCAGGTCCACGAATCCTGACAGGTCCAGGGCCGCTTGTCCCCGCAGGTTGGTGCACGCCTGCCGGTTTCCTCTTTTCTGCGGCTGAAATTTGAAACCTCATAGTGCAGGTATCCGGCAGATTCAAGCCGTTCGGAAGTCTCCAGAAAGTAGCGGGATTCCTCCCTCTCATCTATCGGATGAATCAGACCGCGCTGCTTTTGCAGGGTAATCTGGGTGTGGGGCTCGAAGGATAACTGATAGCATGACAGGTGCTCCGGCTCATAGCCGAGAACCTGCTGCAGCTCCTGAAGCCATTGATTGAGGGAGTTTTGGCAACACTCTGACAGGCGCTCAGGAAGACCGTAGATCAAATCAAGGCTCAGGTTATCGAAACCAGCCCGGCGTGCATCTTCTATTGCCCTCCGGCCCTGGGCAGCGGTATGCCTTCGGCCCAGCCAGGTAAGGTTTTCATCCCGCAGGGATTGAAGGCCAATGCTGAGCCGGTTGAACCCCAGTGACCGAAGGTCCCGCAGGCAGGAGAAGGTCAGATCATCCGGATTGGCCTCGATCGTCCGTTCCGCATCCGTGGCCAAATGGAAAAGCTCATGCACCTTCTCCAGGATATCCGCCAGTTGCCCGATGCTCAGCAGGGAGGGGGTGCCGCCGCCCAGATAAAGGGTATCGTATTCACCCGGCCACCAATTCCGGCAAAGGTCCATTTCCCGCTGTAAGGCGGCTATGAAGTCATCTATCCGCTTTGTGGCGGCGATGGAGTAAAAATCACAGTAATGGCACTTTTTCTGGCAAAATGGGATGTGAATATATAATCCAGGATAAGCCACTAGCTCTCAACCAATTTAGACTCACTACTGTCCGGACGTTGAATAAAAAAAATGCTATAACCCATGTAAAACTAGCCAGGTGAACCTGAAAGCCCAATTCGGGCAAAGGAGTCAGGAGTCAGGAGCCAGGAGTCGGAATGGATCGGC